>CAXUOL010000227.1:0-9030 GCA_964252435.1 uncultured Nostoc sp. | reverse complement strand
CTCATATACATCAAATCAGCAACGCCATAAATTAGAATTCTCTCTTGAGAATTACAGTTGAGAGTAATTATCAAGAAAAACAGGTTTACCGCCTTGGCTAAGAGATAATGTTAGAGCTGCAAGAATTTCTACTAACTCAGCACCTATCCAGCCAGACGAAACCTCTGAGGGAGTACTGTTGAGAATAGAGACAACAAAGGAGGAGCAAACTCGCCCCAATGGTTCTCCTGGCTCTAATTCCAACGCTATCTGTCTTTGATTCACAGGAATAAATTGATTGCCTTGCTGTTCAAACTTACCATGTAGCAGGGTTAGGGGTGATGATATTGACATTTCATCAAAAATCAAGCTGCCAAGGCTCCCCACAATCCCCAGCCGTCGCTGTTTATCAGGATTGAGCCAACACAAGTGAATATAAGCTTGAAAGCCATCTGGATATGTCAGTGTTAGCCATACTAAATCAGCCAAACCTTGAGGCAGAGCAGAATCTGTATATGGACTCACCTCTGCTCCCCTGCTCCCCTGCTCCCCGCCTCCTCCCTGTAGCCACACACTACCCGTTGCTTGTACTTGCACAGGAGTCTGACCAAGCCAAGCGTTAAAGATTGCAATATCGTGAATGGCTAAGTCCCACAGTGCATCAACATCTTGCCGGACAGGCCCTAAATGGGTGCGGGTGGCGTAGCCATAGCGTAAATCACCTAATTTACCCGCTTGTACTACAGTTTTTCCTTGCTCAACTGCTGGATGAAATAAATAAGTATGGTCAACCGTTAGTATCAAATGATGCTGATCTGCTAAATGGCAAAGTTCCCTACATTCTGCTGGATTGAGAGTTAGGGGCTTTTCTGCTAAAACATGATATCCCTGTTGGAGAGCGTCTTTAATTAAAGCATAGTGGGTGGTAGCTGGAGTTGCGATCGCCACTCCTGTCAACCCTGGCACTGTCTTTAAATCCTGCCATTGGGTTGTTAATAGTACATTTTTATCTAAATTAAACTGCTGCTTTACCGCCGCTAATCGTTCTGGATGAGGGTCTACTACAGCAACTACATTTACTTGGGGATGTGCTAAAAAATTCCGCAACAGATGCACTCCCCAACGCCCAACTCCGATGACAGCAATATTAATTTTATTTGTCATTTGTCATTTGTCATTTGTCATTTGTCATTTGTCATTTGTCATTTGTATACAAAGGACGAGGGACAAATGACCACTGACAATCAACTGATTATCGACTAATCGCCCTTCTTTTAAGCTCAGGGTATTTGCGGCTTAGGAATTGCTAAAAAAGCTACTTTAGCTGCGGCTTGTTCTGCGGTTTTGATTGAGCGCCCCTTACCAACTCCTAGTTTGTTTCCGCGCAGCCACACTTCAGCTATGAAACGTTCTTGATTGCGATGTGGTTGAGCGACTTCCACAACCCGATACTCTGGTAAAACTTTAAATTGCGCCTGAGTCCATTCTTGGAGAGCAGCTTTGTAATTAAGTCTGGCAGGATCGAGGCGAATTTCTGTTGCTAGTTGGTGAAAGTGGGGATCTAGCCAAGAGCGAATCAATTCCAGATTTTGAGTACTTAAGTAAAGCGCACCCAAAACTGCTTCAAAAGCATCTGCCAGTCGTGACTCTAAACCAACTTTATCAGCGGTAGCACTACCAGCAACTAGTAAGTATAACTCCAAACCATAAACTCTGGCCAATTGGGCGAGGATGCGATCGCTCACCAACACCGAACGAATTGCCGCAAAATCCCCTACTGGACAATCGGGATAATTTTCCCATAACACAACAGCCGACACCAGCCGCACCACTGCATCGCCAACAAACTCCAGCTGTTCATAATTTGCCGAATCAGAGACAGTGGGATGAGTTAGCGCTAAATCTAGCAATTCCCACTTTATAGGTGCTTCTAGCGACAAACCAAATTTTTGGACTAAACTTTCGAGTTGCCGCTGACGGCGTGGATAAGCGAGGGGCATTACATGATAAGGGGAAGGGGGCAGGGGAAGATAACTAGCTATCTACTTTTTTATATTCCTAAATCTCTTGGATTATTACTCTAACAACTTTTCGCTACTTCTCTCTATCTAGCTTCTCTTGGATACTGGAGTTTAGACTAATTCCCGGTGCGAAACTAAATTTTCAAAAAATGAGGATATGGATTTAAGCTATTTCCAGCAACCTCAGCCAAGGTTTTTAGGCTTTATAGAATAAGCTTTCTGAGTTTCGCACCGAGAACTAGTCTAAACTCCAGAAGGTAGGTTGAAACCCCACAAGAAACTGGAGCAATGCGATTTTGTTGTTCGCAGACGTTCCATGCTTAATCTTATTTTTCCCGTTTAGTCTGAAAACATAGAATTAGTAAGGGTTTTAAGCTCCGATGAACTATAAAAATTTATATTTAATGATAATAGACGACCAAAGATTAGGACTTTGCTATAAGGGCACAAAGAGCGATCGCTTTTCGGGAAAAAGATCACAGTAAAAGTCAGCTGCCGCATCCACTGACAGCACACTATCAGATAATCTTCCCCAACAGGATATCTCGCAAAAAGAAAATCCAGCTTCAGCAACGATCGCGGTTGCGGCTGTCGAAGTCCAAGAATTAAGCGAGGTAGAACAAAGCGATCGCCTGCACCTGGAGCGAAAAGTAGAACGGGCATTTTTTGAGGCTGGCAAGCCGCCGATGGAGTTGCACGATGGACTACGCCCTGCCGTAGGCGATCGCAGATTATACCGCTCAACGCACAGAACCTTTGATGAGTAATGTTTGGACAGATTTGCCTACAAATAATTGGGTTGCTGCTTCTGAAGTCCTTTAATCGTATTTTTTTGCTTTTTTAACTTTATGGACACTTTCTAGCAAAACAGTTAACATGAGATAGCTGATAATTTGATACTAAGTACTACTTATATCAAAAGCTATAAACGACCTGAAAAATCTATACAAAAACAAAAAGCTCAGTTATTCTGTCTCTTGACTAGAAGGAATTTATCCTGGCTATTGCCCCTATACTATCTGGCTCATCAGAATAGAATTTAGAATAATTTTCGATCTTAATATAACTCTAATTTACGTAATTTTCCTGACGGCAGAAACTATCGGGAGAAATCAACTCGGAAAAAAATCACCCAAACTAACATAAAAAACCAAAATCATCATGACAGACACACAACAAAACGTCTCGGCTCCTAAACTTGAACTCCCTGGATTCGCCAAAGAATGGTTGGATAATCTTCTTAGTAAGAATGTTACACCTAGTGCAACAGATGCAACCACAAACACATACATAGGCAGTCTTAGTTTCGTCAATATTGACGCTCCGATTAACCAAATAGCGAAAAAACTAAACTTAAAAGGTAGCATTTATTCAGGTATTACAGTCACAGATGCTAGGCTCTTAGTCACAGTAGATAAAAGTAATAATCCTATCTACTACGAACTTTCCCTTTCCAAACTCCCAGCAGGAACAATTATCACCCAGTTAGGAAATCTAACAGGTGCAGATTTGTTCAAGGGATTAAGCAGTGCAGGTAATGTAGATTTAGTCTTAGCAAGCAACGGCATCAAAGCTAAATATGCTAGTGCGGTGACGCTAAATTTAAAGAACGTCATAGATACGAGTAAAGCGAGTACTTTCGTTAAAAATGGCATTGATAGGGTAGTAAATGCTCTAAACGGAAATGGAGGCCAAATCACCCTCTCAGACAGTAGCTTCCAAGTTACTCAAGACACAGAAACAAAAATAACAATAGACACTACTATTAATGGGCAGAAGGCAAGTATAGTTTACCAGACTCCTACTAACTTTAATTTGAGGCTTCCTGAATTTAGTGGAATAGGCCTGTCAAATCTTCTGAAGGGTTTAATCGGAGAAATACCAGGAATTAAGCTGCCTAGCATTGATTTTAGCTTTAAGGGATTTGATTTTAACCTGTCGTTCCTTGATGGCATACCTGACTTTAAATTCAGCATTCCTAGCTTGGGAATAGGGGATCTTAAATCTTTATTTGTCAGTTTAAATCTATCATTACCTAATTTCGATTTTATTTTTGACCTTCCCAACCTTCCAAGTTTATCTTTCAGTATTGGGACAGACTTGTTTCAAATAGGTGGATTAAATTTGAAGTTCGGTAACTTTCTGAATGGTTTAGGATTGTCATTACCATCAGTTCCTGATCTGAACATTACACTACCCAGTTTCGATATTAAATTTATTAATGGTCTTCCTAATATTGAATTTCCGTCATTAGGAACGGATTTTCTTAAAAATTTAATTGCTCTCCCCAGTATCAACGTAGAATTACCTGGTTTTGCTAAAGATTTACTAGATTCAATAATAGCAGAAGGAAAAAAATTCAAGGTTGAACCTAAGAAAGACCAAATCAAAATTACTTATCTTGATAGCATAGATATTAAGTCTATCGCTAGTAAATTGCTAGGAGAAATCAACTCATCATTGTCAGTCAAAAATCCTAGTTTACTGATTAAAAAAGATCAGCCAGGTAAGCGTCTCTACGAAGTATCGATTGGCGAAATTTCTCCGGGTGATGTTGTCAACTTCCTCACCAGTGTAGCTGGGATATCGTTACCCGATAGTATCAAGTCAAAACTCCCTACTGGAAATGCCAGTTTGACTTTATCCACACAAAGTATATCCTTAACCTACTTGGATAATTTGACCTTAGACGTTAATAGTCTCATTAGCAATGCCTTGATTCAAGATGCAGTTAATCAGATTATCAAAGGAATTCTTGGGGATGAAGACCCAAATTTAGCTGGAACTCAGCTAGTTTTATCAAAACCACACCTTGAATTGATTAAGAAAGATGGCAAAAAAGAATTAAGTGTTGCTGGTACTTTTAATAGTGCAGAATTCGGCATCAGCCTTAATGGTAAAAATATTGGTTTTGAGTTTCAGATGCCATCCCTGAATAGAAATACTCTCAAAGCTGCACTGTCTGAATTACCGAGTTTTGCTACAGCTTTTCTGGATTCACTTCCAGAAAGTATAAACTTAAAATTTGAATCTAACAATAATGAAATCAAAATTGCTTATCTTGGCAGTCTAGATATTAAGTCAATAGTTGGTAAACTGTTAGGAGAAAATCTCACCTCATCACTCTCAGTCAAAAATCCTAGTTTACTGATTAAAAAAGATCAGCCAGGCAAGCGTCTCTACGAACTATCCATTGGCGAAATTTCTCCAAGTCAAGTTGTCAACTTCCTCACCAGTGTAGCTGGGACATCGTTACCCGATAGTATCAAGTCAAAACTCCCTACTGGAAATGTCAGTTTGACTTTATCCACACAAGGTATATCCCTAACCTATTTGGATAATTTAACCTTAGACCTGAACGATCTTACTGGCACTAGCGGCGATTTGGCATTTATTAATGATGCTGTCAATAAGATTAGTTCTCAATTTATAGGTGATGGCGACCCAAATAAATCAGGTACTCAACTTGTTTTATCCAAATCTCAGCTAAAGCTGACTAAGCAGAACGGGACAAAAAAATTAAGTATATCTGCATTTTTGAACGGTTCAGAATTTGGACTTAACTTTGATAACAAAAACACTCAGCTTAGTTACAAATTACCTCAAGGTCAAAATATAAGCTTTGCTTCTCTAGCGCCTGACATTCCTTTGTTAAATGCCTTCGAATTAAAAGACCCAAAAATTACTCTTGCCAATGCTCCTGGCAAAATCAACGATGCTACCTTGGGGCAAATTGATTTAACAAAAGGGTTTAACTTAATCGGAAATGTAGACTTTGCTAATAATACGTCTTATTTTTCCAAGTTTATTAGCGAGAAGTTAGGTGTAAAAACGCTCGGAGTTTATCTTGGACTTGACTCCAGCACTGGCGCAACTTTAAAAGGTGTTCTTGCTGGTGATGTTCCTCTCTTCTCCACTAATGGGTTTAGCGCAAGACTTAACAATGCGACATTAGACCTAGCTATAGATAAACAGCTTTCTCCAAGTGTTGGTATTGGAGGAAGTATAACTCTTACAGGTTATGATCCATTCCAAGACAACGAACCGGCTTTAAATCTTTCTGGAAAACTAACTCTCGATCCAAAATCTCTCACAGGGTCCTTTGCACTTGGTGCAGGTAGTTCTTGGAACAATCCCTTTAGCTTACCCAATACAACTGTTAACAATTTAGCAATCCAGTTTGGTGGGACTTATCTATTTCCGTATATTGATAATGTTGGATTAGTAGGAGATTTCAAGTTTGGCAACTTCGATTTGAAGGGTGCTGTCTTAGTAGATACCAACGATCCAAATAAAAATGCTTTGGAATTAACGGCGAATAAGCCAGTCAGCTTGGTTGACCTTTGGGCGGGACCTGTCGGCTCTTATGGCTTGAATTTGGCAGCAGGTCAAAGCACTATTGTCAAGGACGCACTGAATTTTTTAAATAAAGTTATTGATATCAACATTGTATCTATTGATGGACCTGATGCCGATACAGACATCGACCCCCTCATCAAGTTTGTGCCTGTAGCTACGAAAATTGGTAACAGAACCTTAACTCAAGGTATTGCGGTTCATGGGCAGTTAAATGCTTGGGGAGAAACAGCCACTTTAAATATTGATGCCAATCCATACAGTACTAATCCAACCGTAACAGGGTCTTTGAGTATTTCTGAGATTGATTTGGGATTTTTGAAGCTTTCCGGAGCTAACGATCAGAACTTAGATTTAGCATTTAAAGCATCTCCCACAGAGCAATATCTCAAAGGTGACGCAAAATTAGAGATTTTTGGTAAAACAGTTGCCAAAGCTGATGTGGAAATTTCTTCAGACAGTTTCAACATCAAAGATTTGGATCTGAATTATGGATACGTAGAGTATGACATTGATAATCTTTCAGTAAGCCTTAATAAAACCAATCCGGCGCTGAGTACAGCGAGTGGATCGGGTAAGGTGAAGTTCTTCGGACAGGAGCTTGCAGGAGCTAGCATTAAAGTCAGTCCGACTGAACTGACGGCTGAGGGGAACCTTAATTTATTTGGTGTCCTAAAAATAGAGAATGCAAAAATTTCTATCAAGAGTTCAGGGATAGAAATTCAAGGTAAAGCTACAATATTGGGTCAAGAGTTAGAGAGCAGTCTCAGCATCAAGGACGGCAAGCTGACAGCTACAGGCAACTTAAAGTTGGATCTCGGTATTGGTGAGCTCGTTGCTGGTCTTGCGATTACCACAGATGGCACATTTGGCGGTTCAAAAGTGAAAGTAGATTATAAGGTTGGAGATCTAATCAATGGTAGTGACATTCTGGACCTAGCTTCTCTGACAAGCGTCGAGGATTTGTTTGGAAAGGCGATCGGTGAAGCCGCTGGTGTAGTCGGTCAGTTTATAAATAATGCGATCGATACTGTCGTTAAAGGAATTGATTTCGTTACATTAGGTGTATTAGATGCCTACAATGCAATTGGTAACGCTGTTGGTGATGTTATTGACTCCTTAGAAAGTTTATGGGGATCAAATAGTGGACGTAAGGACACTTATGGTCCAGAAGACAACATCAACATTTACACAGGTGACAGAAATGACAACATACGGGGTGGGGATGGAAACGACAAAATCGATGTTCAGCGAGGGAATGACTTACTCTATGGTGAGAATGGCAATGACTCACTCTATGGTGCTGATGGTGATGACTTTATCTCTGGCGGATATGGTGACGACTATCTAGAGGGTGGGACTGGTAACGATCGCCTTAACAGTGACGACGGTAATGACATACTCCGAGGTGGAGATGGTGATGATACCCTAGATGCCTGGAAGGGTAATGACACTCTCTATGGTGAAACTGGCAACGATGTGTTACTAGGTGGGGATGGTAACGACTATCTCAATGGTTTCACTGGGCAGGATATCCTCGATGGCGGCAGTGGCGATGACACTCTCTTTGGTCAGTCAGATAATGATAAACTCATCGGTGGAGATGGCAATGATTATCTCTACGGCGAAGACGACGGTAAACAGGGACAAACTTATGACGCTAGCCGGGACAATGACATCATATACGGTGGCAATGGCAACGACTTTCTCTTTGGTGGAGTAGGCAGCGATCGTCTCTATGGTGACAGTGGCGACGATTCGTTAAGTGGTGGGGACGGCAATGACTATCTCAATGGTTATAAGGGGAATGACATCTTAGATGGCGGTAATGGCGACGACCTCCTCTTCGGTCAGCAAGATAACGATCTTATCAACGGTGGAGATGGAAACGATTCTCTCTACGGCGAAGATGACGGCACACAGGGTCAAATCTACGACGGTAGTCGTGACAACGATACCCTCAACGGTGGAAATGGCAACGACTTTCTCTTTGGTGGAGTGGGCAACGACATTCTAGACGGTGGCGATGGAAATGATACCCTCAATGGTGGCGATGGAAATGATACCCTCAATGGTGGGAATGGCAATAACACTCTCAATGGTGGAGTGGGCAACGATACCGCCGACTATAGCGGTAGCAGTAGTGGAATAAGAGCGAATTTGTCCCTAGTGACTTTCACCGGCTCCTCTTACAGGGATCAGTTAGCTTTCATTGAAAATATTATCGGCTCTTCTGGCAACGACATCTTAAATGGGGATGGTGGTAATAATACTTTCGATGGTGGTGGTGGCAATGACACCCTTTACGGTAACACTGGCAACGATTCCTTAAATGGTGGTGATGGCAACGACTATCTCAATGGTTATAAGGATAGTGACACCCTTGATGGCGGGAATGGCGACGACCTTCTCTTCGGTCAGCAAGATAACGACATACTCCGAGGTGGAGATGGAAACGATTCTCTCTACGGCGAAGACGACGGCACACAGAACCAAACCTACGACGGTAGCCGTGACAACGATCTTTTAGATGGCGGTGCTGGCAATGATTATCTCAATGGCGGTGTTGGCAAAGATACCCTTTACGGTGGAGATGGCAACGATTCGTTAAGTGGTGGAGATGGCAACGACTATCTCAATGGTTATAAGGATAGTGACACCCTTGATGGCGGGA
>CAXUOL010000226.1:0-9057 GCA_964252435.1 uncultured Nostoc sp. | reverse complement strand
AGGAAATTCTACTCTCACAGATACTTTAGTCAGCATTGAGAATTTAATTGGTACATCTGGCAACGATACGATTGTTGGTAGTAGCGCCAATAATGTTCTTAACGCTGGGGCTGGTGATGACTATATAAAAGGTGGCAGCGGACAAGACGTACTGTATGGCGGTGCTGGCGCGGATAAATTTGTCTTCGATAGCTTCTACGACGGCGTTGACATTATCAAAGACTTTGAGTGGAAAGAAGGTGACAAAATCCAGATTTCTAAGTATGGCTTTGGCGCTACCTCTAACAGCCAGTTCAGCTACGACTACAATAATGGAAACTTATCCTACAATGGAAGCCTATTCGCTACCATTGAGAACAAACCCTCTGGCTTTAGTACTAATCTAGACATTGTGCTGGTATAACAACTTGTTGAAGTTAGTGACGTACCTACACTTCCTGAGTAGAGGTAAGTGTAGGCTTCTCGACCACTCTTCTATGAAGACATTAATTGAGCTTTTAGATCGTGTGTCCCACGATTCTTTATAATTATCAAATAGAATTCAGGAGTCAGGAGTCAGAATTCAGTATGAATTCTGTACGACTGGCGGATGAATAAGTGGGTTTAAGACCCCCGCTAAATTGAAAATTTAGCGGTCAACAAGAAAGTGGCGGGTCTGAATCCCGCACTAATTGATTCTGAATTCTGTTAGCGGTAGCGGGGCGTTTAGCCCATTCTGCATTCTGCATTCTTCTTCAATGCCGCGTTCAAATCTCTACACAAACTGACCTTACAATTAGAGCAATTGTGTGTTCTTTGAGATAGCGGCTTTTTAACTTTTTGAACACAGCTAGAGCATTCTTGGCTTGTGCTATTTGGATTCACCTTTATTACTTTCAATCTAGTATTTTCGGCTTTGATTGTTAGTATTGAACTCAGTAAGCTAGCCAACAATTTGAAGTCTGTTTCATCTAGAAAACTACGTCAAGAGTTTGCAGAGCATCTTGAAAGCTTCTATTGGAAAGATGTATTTTGAAGTTGTTCATATTTTATAGCTAGTTGTGGTGGTGTTACAGTTTCAACGCTTAGAAAATATATTGAAGCTCAAGAAACGCCAGAACAGAAGGTTTAGAAATTGTTACTTTCCTCCATGTTTTCTTTCCTCTCTACGAGTGACTTGGGGCATTGCATAAAAATTCGGCATCAAAGGTTTAAACATCACAGCGATCGCTTTGGTCTGTGAATGCTTTATTTTGTAACAAAATCTGTAACAGCAATGCTATTTTACCTAGCACTCGTCTAAATTGAGGAGAAATCTACGGGGAATCCCTGAATTAAGGGTTGATGTTACTAAAAGATATACGAGATTATCAGATTTTATTTTTGGGCTTGTTCCTAGTTTTGGGAATCGGTACACGAGATTGGACGCTGCGACCAGAGTTGATTGGGGTAGCGATCGCCACTTGTCTTGTAACTCAATGGATATTGTCATTAGTCATTGGTCATTGGTCATTAGCCAACAACAAAGGACAAAGCCTAAATTTGCGCAGTGCTGTAATTACCTCACTGGGACTGAGTTTACTGTTGCGGGCTGACCACTGGACGACAATGGCAATAGCCGCAGCAATTGCGATCGCCAGCAAATTTATCTTTCGAGTCGGCGATAAGCATTTCTTCAATCCTGCCAACTTTGGCATCATATCTGCTTTGATTCTCACCCCCGATGCTTGGGTTTCACCGGGACAATGGGGTGAAGAGTGGTGGTATGGGCTATTATTTCTCGGTACTGGTGGCATGATTTTGCAGCGCATCGGTCGCTGGGACACCACAGCAGCTTTTTTGGGTTCCTACGCTTTGCTAGAGGCGATTCGCAATTTCTGGCTGGGTTGGACTTGGGATGTTTACTGGCATAGATTGATGAGTGGCTCTTTGCTGCTGTTCGCCCTATTTATGATTACAGATCCGCGATCGATTCCCAATTCCCGAATTGGGCGTATAGTTTGGGCAGTTTGCATCGCCGGATTAACTTTTATCCTGCGAAATTATTTCTTTGTTTCCACAGCAGTTTTCTGGGCGCTGTTTGCCCTTGCACCGTTGAGCATCCTGCTAGATGTTTTCTGGTTAGCCCCAAGGTTTACTTGGCAAGAGAAAGATGAGGAAGCAGGGGAGGCAGGGGGAGTAGGGGGAACTTCTTACTCAGCATTCCAAACTCCAAACTCCAAACTCCAAACTCCTAACTCCTAACTCCTAACTCCAAACTCCTAACTCCAAACTCCAAACTCCTAACTCAGCACTCAGCACTCAGCACTCAGCACTAAAAAAGTAGAGGTATAAAAAATGAAGTTTTTTCGACTTTTAACACCATTATTGTTAGCAATTGTAGCTGTTTTGTGCTTTGCACCAGCAGCTTGGGCATTTTGTGGATTTTATGTAGCCAAAGCTGATACAAAACTGTATAACAAAGCTTCTCAGGTGGCGATCGCGCGGGATGGCGATCGCACTATCCTAACAATGGCAAACGACTTTCAAGGTGAAGTCAAAGATTTTGCACTGGTAGTACCAGTGCCAACGGTGCTGCAAAAAGAACAAGTTCGCGTCACAGAACCGAAGATTATCGAGCGCCTAGATGCTTTTAGTGCGCCGCGATTGGTAGAATATTTCGACCCAGATCCTTGTACCCCAGTTGAGGAAAGAGAGTTATCAGCAGCACCAGCACCAGCAGCAGCAAGAAGTGAGGCGGGGAGTGCAAGGGGCGATACTAGTTTGGGTGTGACGGTCGAAGCACGTTTTAACGTTGGCGAATACGACATTGTGATCCTCAGTGCCAAAGAATCTGGTGGATTGGAAACTTGGCTTAAACGCAATGGCTACAAAATCCCCAGAGGTGCGAAACAGTTACTTCAGCCTTATATTCGCTCCTCAATGAAATTCTTTGTTGCTAAAGTCAACTTGGATAAATTTGAGCAATCTGGCTATCAGTTCCTCCGTCCGTTACAAATTTCTTACCAATCGCCTAAATTCATGCTGCCAATTCGTTTAGGCATGATCAATGCTACGACAGAGCAAGATTTAATTGTCTACATCCTCTCGCCTC
Source organism: uncultured Nostoc sp. (assembly GCA_964252435.1). Lineage (GTDB taxonomy): Bacteria > Cyanobacteriota > Cyanobacteriia > Cyanobacteriales > Nostocaceae > Nostoc. Next base: position 5,984 of record CAXUOL010000226.1, on the reverse strand, counting down.
AAGGACAAGCAGAAATTACCAACTATCGGACGGTAAAAATTCCCTCCGACGCGAACATTCCCTTATTTGTCAAAGATGAATTTGGTGAATTTTACAAATCCATGTTTCAAACTATCTATACCAAAGAAGACAGGAAAGTTGGTTTTTTAGAATACGCTTGGGATATGGGTAGTTGCGATCCTTGTTCTGCTGAACCCCTGACTCCAGAAGAACTCAAGCAAGCAGGTGTATTTTGGCTAGATGATAATTCTACAAGTAATGTGCCAGTACCACCCAGCTTTCGTCGTCCCTCTCCTAGAAGTAACGTCTTCATCTCTCGATTGCATGTTCGCTATACCCGCGACAAATTCCCTGAAGACTTGATATTTCAACAAACAGCCAACAGTGAATCTTTTCAAGGACGTTATGTTTTGCAACATCCGTTCCAAGGGGAACTCAAATGTCAGGCTGGTAGACAATATAAGCAGTCTTTACCCAAACGTTTTGAACAAGAGGCGCAAACTCTAGCTAAACTAACCAACTGGAAAATCCAAGATATTCGCAACAAAATGAAATTGAGTGTAAGTAATCTGAGATATTCTTGGTGGGAAAATGTCCTATCCTGGCTGGGATTATATTAAGGAGAGTGGGGAGTGGGGAGTAAGATGAATTTAAAAAATCAAATCTGATCTAGCAGAATTCAGGAGTAAAATCCGCCTGGGATCTGGGTAACAGACTTAGCTTTTGTACCTCCCCAACTTGAAATCTGCTGCAATTTACTTTTCTGATTTTTTCTCAACTAATAAGTAAAGTATTGTTGAAATACTCCTCACAGAACCTCCTAAAATCTCAAATCAGCCAATCTTAATTATTCATGTCGCTTCGTTTTTTCCGATTTAATAACCCAGACATACTTATTCCTGTCACCAGCAGACCAATCAATCCTAATCCATTGAAAATTGGGTAAATTGATTCTAAATGTAAGATTTCTCCTGTATGAATTCTTAACAACAAACTAGAAGAAAGCCCAGTGTTAATCGGCCATTCCTTAACAATAGTTGTCAATATTCCAGTCAATACAGTTAACAATAAAGGTAGGCAAATGATAATGCCAATCGTGCGGTGATACTTGCGAAATGATCGTTTCATAGTCATATCCCAGAAAAAGTTATTATTCTATACTTAGTTATTAAAATTAGGCGTTGCTGAATTATGGGAAAATCATATTTTTCTCCTGCGGTTTTGAGTTTTCGATGTATGTTTTTACCTTTGCAAACTTATTCTATAAATAAGTATAGGGTTAAGTGATATATTTATCTAGTAAAGACTAGCCCCATAAATGTTGCTGTTAATGCTGGCAAACAGCAGACTATTCACTTTTATTAATTACAGCTCAATAATGAATCGAGGAGTTTTACAATGAAGCGTTTTCAACTAATGTCGAGCGTTGCAGGTATAAGCTTGCTAGCTTTGGTAGGCTGCAACAGTCCCGAACAACCTACTACCCAAACTACCCCAGCAGTGACTCCTAATGCTAACGCAGCATCAGCCCCAGCGACAACATCCACTACAAGTAATAGTAGTTTATTAACTATAGTATCCAAAACTAAAGCCGCAGTTACATCTGGCAACTTTGTTCAAGCTAAAAAAGAATTTGACAAATTTGAGGATGCTTGGAAAGAAGTTGAAGACGGTATCAAAGTTAAATCTCCTAAGAGTTATGAAACTATAGAGACAAATATGGATCAGGTTACAGGAGAACTTAAAGCTTCTAAACCCCAAAAAGACAAATTATTGACAACATTGCAGTCATTAGAAAAAACTATTACTGCTGTTTCAAAATCTTAACGAAATATGCATTCAAGTCATTTTGAATGCATCGCGGCTCTCTCTACCCTGAATGTACTCATAGGGTAGGGATAAGAGCAGTAAATTGACGAAAGGTAATTCTTTCGGGTGTTGTTATACGCAATACTAAAATATTCTTGCTTTCTTCGCCAAGATTGTCATGCTTCAATTCGATGAACAGCTACGTCGCTTAGTTAAAGAAGCCTGTGGACACCAACCTGGAAGCCCTCAGCGTCAGAAGCTGCTCACGCAAATTATTCGCTTGACAGCAAGTAGACTCTGGAGGGAACCTACTCCCTACTATCAAGACGCACTACAACAAACTTGGTTGTATTTCTGTCGCAATGTTTGTGAAGGTTTGACAGGCCAAACCTACGATCCCAATTATGGCAGTGTGATCACCTGGCTGAATGCTTACCTAAAACGGAGACTACAAGACTTCTACCTTAACCAGAACCGAGAACAAGCCACAACAGTCCCTTTGAGAATTCGTCAGTCTACATCTGGTGGAACAAGTGAAACTATCGATCCTGTAGATAACCTACCGGCTAGCCCCCAAGCACCTCCGATTTTGGAAGACTTGGAGATATGGGCGAAGACAGATTCGGATGGGGAACTGTGCGGTACTTACATTAAAGGGCGTCCAGATGTGAATTGTCAGGTGTTAATTCTCAAACGCTTACCCCCAGAAGTTTGCTGGAAAGATTTATCTGAGGAATTTGGGTTGTCAATTCCGACATTAAGCAGTTTTTATCAACGCCAATGTTTACCGCGTTTGCGTAAGTTTGCAGAATTGGAGGGATTATTATGATCGGTGCTGTTAGCGAATAGCTAGGGTTGAGCCAGTGCTGAGTCAGAAGTAGTACTGATGAATCTTCTCACTTTCCAGCCGAGGTATTGATTCCTCGGAATTAATTTTATATGTATCAAATATTTTTTACCCCACCCTAACCTTCCCCCGTATGTATTGGGGAGGGAACCAGATTTTTCTTGTTTCCCCCCTTACAAGGCAGGGCTGTTTCATTCCCTAAAAGGCGCTGATTTACAAGCGTTTCAAGCAAAAAAATCAGGTGACTAAAAAATCTGATTGTGCAAGAAAATGGCGATCGCAACAAATAAGAAGATTGTGCAAGCTCAAAGATTGGTGAGGGATGGGAATGGTAACATTACCCTGTTAGCCTAATAGTTGATCCTATGTGTTTCTGGTTATCACCTCCCTCTGATCATGCTTATGGCTAAAACAACTAGGATTTTTGGCGCGAATTCTCTAAAGTTTAAAAGCAGGGGTCGGGAAACGGCAAGGACGTGCTGGCTTACCCCCCTAGCTCACTTTTTACGTTTGCCTTTGTACTTCCTGATCGCTTTGCTATGCATTGTCGGTTCACCAGTGCTAGCAAAAGTTCCTAGCTCAATCAATTCTTCATCCCAACTGCCAATAAACAGTCTGACATCGCTAGCTGTGCCCACTGATGCCGCCTCACTCCTACAGCAGGGCAAAGCTTTATACAGTAATGGCAACTTTGCCAAAGCTGTAGAAGTGTTACAACAGGCTGTCCAAATATATAAGCAGCAAGGGGAGAGCCTTGCACTAGCAGTGACACTGAGTAATCTTTCCCTAGCTTACCAGCAACTCGGTGCATGGAGTCAGGCGCAGCAGGCAATTACAGAAAGCTTAAATTTACTCCAAGGACTGGATAAAAACCAAAATCTGCCAATATTTGCCCAATCACTAGATATTCAAGGTCGTCTGCAATTGGCAACGGGACAGTCTGAGGCGGCTTTGGCAACTTGGCAGTGGACAGAAGAAATTTACAAACAAGCAGATGATCAAAGCGGCGTGGTGCGATCGCTAATCAATCAAGCACAGGCGTGGCGCACCCAAGGATTTTACCCACGGGCGATCAAAACACTCGATCGAATAAGTCAGACGTTAAAATCTCAACCCGATTCTATAGAAAAAACGGTGAGTTTGCGATCGCTCGGTGATGCCCTTTTGGTATTGGGCGATTTGAAAAAGTCACGCCAAGCACTAGAACAAAGTCTGATAATTGCTCAAAATCTCCAATCAAGCGCTGATATTGGGGCTAGTCTGTTCAGCTTGGGGAATAATGCCCGTAAACAAAACCAAAAGGAACAGGCGATCGCTTACTATCAACAAACAGTCGCAGTATCTCCCTCACCCTTGACAAAAATCCAAGCGCAACTCAATCACCTGGGACTACTGATTAAAGATAAAGAATGGGCAAAAGTTCAAACTCTTTTGCCGTCGATTGAGTCCCACCTCGACCAACTCCCCCTTAGCCGTGCGAGTATTTACGCCCATGTTAACTTTTCACAAAGTTTAGCAAAAGTCAAGAGTGGGATATTGCAAGCATCTAGTCATAGTTTTTACTCAGGATTCAGTACAAAAGACTCAGCAAAATTACTCGCTAGTGCCATCCAGCAATCCCGCAGTTTAGGGGACAAACGGGCAGAGGCTTATGCTCTGAAGAGTTTAGGCGGCTTGTACGAAGAAACCAAACAGTGGTCAGAAGCGCAAAACCTGACCCGGCAAGGATTAGCTTTGGCACAGAGTAGCAATGCACCAGAAATTACATATAGCTTGGAGTGGCAGTTAGGTAGATTGCTTTGGGCAAAAAAGGATATTAATGGTGCGATCGCTGCTTATGATGCTGCTGTGGACACTCTTGAGTCTCTCCGCAGAGATTTAGTAGTCAATAAAGATGTAGTCAACCAGGATGTGCAATTTGACTTCCGGGACAGTGTAGAACCCGTCTACCGCCAGTCAGTAGAGTTACTGCTGCAATCTCAAAACGGAAAATCAAATGAAAAAATATTGGAGAAAGCACGCCAGCGGATTGAAGCACTCCAACTAGCAGAATTAGACGACTTCTTTCAGGAAGCTTGTTTGCAAGGTCAGAAAGTAGCCCTTGATCGAGTAGTAGACAAAGATAATACCAAGGCTGCCATCCTTTATCCAATTATTCTTCGTGACGAACTCCAGGTAATTGTCAAAATTCCTAAACAACCTCTGCAAAGCTACAGTACCAAGATTTCCCAAAAACAAGTAGAGAAACTCTTAATAGAACTGCGAAGAAATCTTGTCGATCCAACTGCTACTAAGATCGTCCAAACCCAATCGCAAGAAGTTTACAACTGGCTGCTTAAAGCCATTGAGTCACAATTGCAACAAAGTGGCGTCGATACGTTAGTGTTCGTCCTAGATGGCCCATTACGCAATTTACCAATGGCAGCTCTCTACGATGGTAAACAATACTTGGTAGAGAAATATGCGATCGCCCTGAGCGTCGGTCTACAACTCCTCAACCCGAAACCACTGGTAAAACAGCAGCTCAGAGCGCTAACCGCAGGACTGACTATGCCGCCGCCAGGATTTCCCAAGTTTGCACCATTGCTGGCGATCAAATCTGAATTTGACGGTATTGCGAAAGCAGGAGTTTCGACAACCAGTCTATTGGATGGAGATTTTAAGAAAAAGAATTTGGAAAGTGAAATTGGTGCTGCTTCATTCAACATAGTGCATTTGGCAACCCACGGTCAGTTTAGTTCCCGCCTTGAAGACACTTTTATTTTAGATTTCGATGGTCAGATCAATGTCAAAGATTTTGATACTCTCTTTCGCAGTCAGGGTAAAACCGTAGTCGAATTATTGGTTTTGAGTGCTTGCCAGACAGCAACAGGAGACAACCGTGCAGCACTCGGTCTAGCAGGAGCAGCTGTCCGAGCTGGGGCACGTAGTACCATAGCTTCCCTGTGGCAAATTGATGATGAATCAACAGCGATGTTTGTTAGTGCCTTCTATCGAGAACTCAAGAGTGGCAAAATCACCAAAGCCGAAGCAGTCCACCGCGCCCAGCTACAACTGCTGAAACATCCCAACTACAGAGCGCCAAGCTTTTGGTCTGCTTATGTATTGATTGGTAATTGGTTGTGATTTGAGGAGCCAATCTTCGTAATCGATTGCTCAAAATTTGGCAAACTATCTGCTAGTGGTCTGTTTCATTAATTTTGAGGGGTTGGGTAAATCTTTGAAAGCTTAACTCTAGCGTGGCGATCGCTTTCCATAAAGTAGTCAAATAAAATGAAACATCAAAAACATAACCCCTCTCCGCCACCGGAAAGGGGTTAATCACTGC
>CAXUOL010000225.1:6624-9059 GCA_964252435.1 uncultured Nostoc sp. | reverse complement strand
TGGAAGTTCAAGATTATCTAGACGAGGCTAAACACTGGTACGATAAAGCTCGTCCCCAAGCAGAGTCTATGGCTGTACAGGTAGAACAGAAGCGATCGCAGTTAGAAGATAAACTGGGTGAAGCTGGTACATCTCTAGCAAGAAAAGAGCGCCAAATCAAGCAAACCTTAAGAGAGTTACTTTTAACAGCGGCTGACTTATTCAAAGATAAGGAACCTCCTGCTAAAGAACGCGAGACTATTCATAAATAGACTGTTTTAAAGTTTAATTGAATTATAAAAGTAGGGTGGGATTTACCACCCTACTTTTTTTGAAACAACAGTTTTATTATTAGACTTCTGGCATAAATCAATGAGCTTTCACCCTAAAATCCTCTCCCAAGCTTGGGAGAGGGACTTTGAAATTAGCTCCCCTTCCCCCAAATTGGGAGAAGGGGTTGGGGAATAAGGACTATACCATTACATTGTAATTATGAAAAATAGTAAATGGGTAATTGTCGTGCAACAATTACCCATTTATAGAATTCCTATTGCGTATTAGTAAATACGTCCTTCTCGATTAAGTTGCTCGTCATGCTTGGCTATAACCCAAATTGCATGAATACTACCAGGAAGCCAACCTAGAACTGTGAGCAAAATGTTAATAAACAAAGTGGGTCCAACTCCAACTGTCAAGAAAACGCCTAAAGGAGGAACTAACAAACCTAGAAGAAAACGAACTAATTTCATGATGTTACAACTTTGTGATTTTGTTTAATTACATTCATTTGAGGATGCCGAATTAGGAAATCCATCTTCGGAGATTTTATGTAGGTGAGAAACGTGATGTAACTGGCGTTTCTACTATTATCTAGAAGAAGGTAATTCAGCTTGATTCTTTACATCACCACTGCTGGTTAAAAGGTTTCTTTCAACAAAGTAGTTGTTAATAAAGGTGTTAGCAAAAGTTAAAATTACTGGCCCAAGCAGGAAACCAATAATTCCGCGAACTGCGAACCCAGGAACTAGAACTGCTGCTAACCAGAAACACAAACCGTTGACAACGAGCGAAAATGCTCCAAACGATAGAAAGTTAAGTGGCAGAGAAAGAGCAGACAGAACTGGTTTAACTGAACCGTTAATTAGACCAATTACTAAAGCGGCAATCAAAGCTGCGGGGAAATTAGCAATATTAACGCCTGGAACAACTAAATCAACAATCAACAGGCTCAAAGCTGTAGCTAGCGCGGTTAAAAATGGAGTCAACATTGTTTTTACCTAATAACTAGAGATTTGTTTAACGACTTCTTATATCATCTTTAACTATCTGCTAGGGTTTCACCTCCCTTGCAAGATAGAATTTCTTTCTACCATTAGGTCTATCATTGATAAAAATATAGCGGTTTTAAATACATTTTATGGGTGCATAGCTGTATGCCTATACATTAGACATAGGAGTAGAGACATAGCACTGCTACGTCTCTACAAGGGTTGTGGATAACGCATATTAATTTCTGGAGATTTCTAACGTATTGCAATGTTTTTAAGGGCGCGTTAGACAAATTTAACGCCCCCTAAAAATTTAAGATTAATTTAATGTCACAAGGCAAAAATCACTCAGATTGTCCCGACTCAGGCTTATAATAAAGGGCTGATTTATATAAGACTTGTTCTTGATGGGTTTCTAAAGTGCAGTCAGACAAAGGGTAAGTTACACAAGTAACAACATAACCAGCCTGTATTTCATTTGGACGCAAAAATTTTTGCTCGTTTTGATCGACTTCACCACTTATCAGTTTAGCAATACACGCAGAACATTCGCCTTGTTTACATCCAGATGGTAGGCGGATACCAGCTTCTTCCGCCATATCCAGAATATATTGCTCGTCTGGTACTGGAATGGTGCGATCTAATTCAAGTGTAGGATTGATAAATCGAACTTGATAAACTGCCATCTGCTGTTTCTAATTATTGTTTAACTGCTTTCATCGATAAACTAATCCGCTTAAGTTTCTCGTTGATTTCTAATACCTGCACTTTCACTACTTGTCCAACTTTGACAATTTTGTTGGGATCGTCTACAAATCTATCAGCAAGTTGGGATATATGCACCAAGCCATCTTGATGTACGCCGATATCGACAAAAGCACCGAAGTTGGCGACGTTCGTCACAATTCCCTCTAGTTCCATTCCCACCTTTAAGTCCCTGATTTCTTTAATTCCTTCTCTGAAGGTGGCATACTTAAACTCAGCACGAGGATCTCTACCTGGTTTTTCGAGTTCGCTGAGGATGTCGCGTAGTGTGGGTTCGCCGACGCTATCAGTAGCGTATTTCTTCAGGTTGGTCTTTTTGAGTTTTTCGGCAATTTGTGTTACCTGATTTAATGGCACATTTAGATCAGATGCGATCGCTTCTACTACAGAATAACTCTCTGGATGCACTGCTGTATTATCCAA
>CAXUOL010000225.1:0-6524 GCA_964252435.1 uncultured Nostoc sp. | reverse complement strand
TTCTGATCGACATCGTGCTGATATTGTCCCACACCAATGGATTTGGGATCGATTTTCACCAGTTCCGCCAAAGGGTCTTGCAAACGGCGACCGATGCTAATGGCACCACGCACGGTAATATCTAAATCGGGAAATTCTTCCAACGCCACAATACTTGCAGAGTATATAGATGCGCCAGATTCATTCACCATCACCTTAACTGGTTTGCGTTCTATATTTTGTAATACTTGCGTGACAAATTCTTCTGTCTCGCGGGAGGCTGTACCGTTACCGATGGCGATTAACTCAATTTTGTACTTTTCAATCAGATTTTTGACAGTTTGTGCAGCTTTAGCGCGTTGTTCAACAGCTTGGTGGGGAAATACCGCCTGATATTCCAAAAATTGTCCAGTTTGGTCGAGGACAGCAACCTTACACCCAGTTCTAAATCCAGGGTCTATCGCTAGGGTTGGTTTCATCCCTGCTGGTGCAGACAGCAGCAACTCCCGCAGATTAGTTTCAAATGTTTTGATTGATTCTATGTCTGCATAAACTTTTTTCTCAGAAATAACCTCCCCCATTAGAGAGATTTTCATCAAACGGTTGAATGCATCCTTCAACATCGCCTGATAAAAATCCCGAATTGTCCGTACTTTGGTTTTGATTTCTTTCGACTCAAGATAGTAAAGTACTGTATCTTCATCAAAAGCAATTTCAAAACTTAATATTTTTTCAGTTTCACCCCGACACAACGCCAGCATATTGTGAGGTGCAATATTTTTTACCTTAATTTGATAGTTACGGTACATCTCAAATTTGGTTGTACCTTCGGGATAATCATCTTTGATGCGGGAGACAAATACCCCTTCTTCTAAAAGATAATCGCGGATATACGCACGTAACTCAGCTTTTTCAGCTACTTCTTCCGCCAAAATGTCAGCAGCACCTTTGAGCGCTTCTTCTGCTGTTTTTACTCCCTTCGTTTCCGAAATATACTTAGCCGCTTCTGACTCCAAGGATGCAATTGCAGCATTTTTGACATTTAACGACTTGATAAACTCCGCTAGTGGTTCGAGTCCTTTTTCTCTGGCGATGGTGGCGCGGGTGCGGCGCTTTGGGCGATAGGGTAGATATAAATCCTCAAGTTCGGTTTTTTGTAAGCAGGATGAGATTTTGGCTTTAAGTTCATCTGTAAGTTTACCTTGTTGGGCGATCGCACTTAAAATCACCGATTTTCGTTCTTCCAGTTCTGTTAAATAAGTATAGCGATCGGCCAGTTCGCGTAGTTGCACTTCATTCATCTCGTCAGTGCGCTCTTTCCGGTAACGTGCAATAAAGGGAATTGTTGCACCCTCCGCCAAAAGTTCCAGCGCGTTTTGCACCTGATGGGATTTGAGGTTTATTTCAGTTGCCAGTATTTGAGGAATGTTCAGCATTAGGTGTCTAAAATGAAAATGCTACTTCTAAAGGTAATATGCTAGATCCTTGTCCTAGCGCAAGGCCAAAGTTTTAAGCTAATTTACCAGATGATTGCTCACAAGAGTAAAATTGGCGAAATAGACAAGTAGATGAATGAGAATTTGTCTAGTATTAGCACCTATGCTGAGTCGGGAGAACGGCAAAAGTAGCATCACCCACAGGAATTGTCTGTTCCTAAACACTACGCAACTTCGCATACCGTCTCATACCTACTTTTAAAGCTTGCTACGTACACCATTAACTACAAAAAAAGAGTTGTCAAGCTTTTAGGCGCTTCATCTGTCACAATAATTATTCCAATTGGCGTAAAATGCAACGTTGCGTAATCTTGATTTTCTATAATATTTATTTCGCTCGACTGTTGTAAGCAAAACCTTATTGGATGTAAAATCAACCACACTTCCAAAAAATTTGTTTTAAAAACACTACAACCTTTAGTTCAGAGGTTAGTAAAATGCCTTTGTTTTTCTTGATACCACTATGTACTGCTTTAGCTACTGGCTACTTGTTCAAAAAGAGTAATGATGAAATTGCATATCTTGCAGGTGTATTTACAGCAATTAGCTTGATCTTAAGTTTAGTATTAGCACCTTGGCAGATTCAGTTTGGATTATTAATCATTGTCTTCGTCATTACCAACAGATTTTTACAGGATAATGAGTCCAAACAATAGGAAAACAACTTAGATAAACCTCTATCCAGCCAAGGGAACTTAGCGTTGTTTTTCTTAATACCACTATGTCCTGTTTGAGCTACTATCTGCTTTTTCAAAAAGAGTACTAATTAAATTGCCTACTTTGCAGCTATTAGCTTGATTTTAACTCTAGTATTAGCACCTTGGCAGATTTAGTGTTTTTCCTGATACCACTATGTCCTGTTTGAGCTAGTATCTGCTTGTTCAAAAAGAGTACTAATTAAATTGCCTACTTTGCAGCTATTAGCTTGATTTTAACTCTAGTATTAGCACCTTGGCAGATTTAGTTTAGATTGTGAATCATTATTACCAACAGATTTTTGTGAGGATAATGAGTTCAAACAATAGAAAAACCTCTATCCAGTCAAGGAAAATTGGCGGACTACTAACTCTGTCTGAGATATGTGAATTTAGATGAAGACTTTTGTGGATAGATAAAAAACAATTTAAACTCTTGATTGTCATCTAAAAATTCCGGCTGTAATTTAGTGTAACCTTGTGTGATATTATCAGCACAAGTAGTGTTGTTCAAGTTTCAATTTTCCTTGGGTCAACTCTTAGCTTTGCATTTATGCAAGTTTAATACTAACTCTTTACTTCTACAAATTTAATACCCAGAAATTACTTCATAAATGTACAAATTTCCAAGACAAAAATTCATGATAGAGGAGGATTTTTGTTTTATGAAGTTTTTGTTTAAGTGTATTTGTCAGTAGATAAATTTTTGATAAAGTACAACGATAAATTTGCAACATGCCTTTCTCGTGGTATTCTAGTAAGTAATTACATGTAACAATAAATTTGGAGAAAAAAGCCTATTTAAAATTACGAGGAAAAATCTAAGCATAACCTAATACTAAATGGTGTAGAAATATCTCAAATTCAATGCAAGCAACTTCAACTTAAAGTTAATTAGCCAACGCTAGTTTGCATTAGTTGTTTTGTTAAAAAGGCTCTATTTGGACATTCAGTAAAATTCCCTAGAAACCTGTAAAGCGTATTACTGTAGATTGATTTATCTCCTCTCTATAATTTACGCAGCCAGTCAGACTTGTATTACTTATTGTGTTCCCATGCCCAAAAAGAGCACGCATACATACTCAATTTGAGTAAAAACCATTACTTTTATAAATCGGCTTAATTTCCAGCCGAGATTACAGATACGTCTGTGAACCGGGAGAAATTTGATGATATGTCAATACATTAATCAACTTTCCTGGAGCAAATAGAGAATATTTATCAATCCAGCTAGGTTTTATAGTTTGAGAAGATCGATAGTATCTTCAAAAGATTTCTACAGCAGGATACAACTGATGAAAGTTAATGAATGGGTTAATCAAAAATTCTAGCAATCCATTTTGATTTAAGTGCATCTGTTGAATATGTGGGTGGACTCAGAGTTCAGCATCAGCGATGTCTACGATGGGCTACACCTACGCACACTGCAAACTTTATGTATGTAGAGAGAATTTGTGACACAGTTATCAATCTCCCCTATGTCTGCATCTACTACTAGATTATCGCGATCGCGTTAAAATATAGTGTTGGAGTAAACCTGAGTAGCACAGAAAATATCTGTAATTCACAGTTGGGTAAACTCTAAATTGATTGTGCCAATTGCCAAGCAATAAACTGGTTCGCTTGGAAGTATAATCCAGTAAAACAATTAAGCGTGCTTACTGCGAATCATATCGAACGCGCCATGATAGAGCAACCATCCTGAAAATTACATAGTATTTAGTTTTTAACTCTGGGGCATGAGCTTCAACGATCATTTTGATATCAATCACTTAAACATAATTTTGTTATCTATTTACTGAAGTGAAAGTCGAATTGTAGAGAAGGTTTTGCCGAGATATGAAACGTTCAAAACAACTAGCTTTTTACTACCCAGTTCATACCTACTATCTTGATTAAGGCAAAGTACGATGAAATCCATGTCGCAAAAAAGTTCAAACTTTAAAATAATCCCTTATATTATTTTGTTTGTAAGTATTTTGTTTAGTATCTGTGGACAATTGCTGATGAAAGATGCCATGATTTATACAAATGAAGGAGTACTGACTTGGGAGTTTTTTCAAAAACTATCATTAGCTATTACTGTCTACTGTTTAGGAATAGTAAATTGGATATTGGCTCTGCGCTCTGTAAAATTGAGTATTGCTTATCCACTAACTAGCTTAAATTATGTCGGGATACTTTTCGGTTCATACTACTTCTTTAATGAGGTGATTACATTAACTCGAATAGTAGGAGTAATCACTATCTTCTTGGGTGTTCTTTTAGTAGTTAATCCCATAAGAAAGTTAAAATTTAGATAATTAATTACTTGAAAAATTAAAAATGAGTATCTTTACTTGGCTAAATTTAATGCTTGTCGTTTTATTTGGAACAACAGCTCAACTTTCACTCAAGTATGGACTTTACATTTCTAACTCTAATAAAGGAGAAAGCGGCTCTCTCAAAAATCTCTTATTATCTCGTTATTTTTTGATTTGGTTTATCTGCTATACATTTATGACTATATTGTGGCTTTATGTATTGCGGACAATTCCTTTAAGTCAAGCCTTTCCAGTTTTAGGATTAATGTATGCATTTGTACCAATTGCTTCTCACTATCTTTTAAAAGAAGAGGTTGTGTTTAGCCAGTGGTTAGGAATTTCCGTTATTATAACTGGCGTAATTCTAGTTGTACATTAATAGCTTAATAGGCAAATAATCAGATTATTAATCTTAACAGTTTTTAAACATCATCCTCTAAAACATTTTCCCAAAATCTAAATTTAATTTATGAATATAGGTATCGTTGGCGGAGGTATAACTGGGCTAGTATTAGCTCAACGTCTTTCACATCAAGGACATAAAGTCACTGTCTTTGATAGTAACAAGCAGCTTGGTGGACTTACTACCTATCATGATTACGGATTATTTACCTGGGATCGCTTTTATCACGTTATCCTACCTTCTGATACTCACTTAATAAATTTTATCAGAGATATTGGTCTTGGAGATAAACTACGTTGGCATCGAAGTTTAACAGGCTTTTATGACAATAAAAAGTTTTATTCTATTAGTAACACTATAGAATTCCTGCGTTTTCCTTTATTTGGACTTATAGGTAAAATCAGATTAGCTTTTACTCTCCTATATGGTTCACGTCTGAATAACTGGCGGCGCTTAGAGAAGATTTTAGTTGAAGATTGGCTATTGAAACTCGGTGGTAAAAACACATACGAAAAGCTCTGGAAACCTTTGCTTTTATCCAAATTAGGAGAAAACTATAAGCGAATATCAGCAGTTTTTATTTGGGCTTATATCAAACGACTATTTTCAGCGCGCGATTCTTCATTAAATAAAGAACAACTTGGTTATGTCTCTGGCGGTTATAAAACTGTTTTTGACCATATAGAAAAATTAATTTACGCCGCTGGAGGTCATATCCACAAAGGTGTTGCAGTTGAATATATTGCACCTCATCCAGGGGGTGGAATGTGGCTAGAATATCAGGGTAAAAAAGAGCATTTTGATAAAGTCATCTTTACTGGCCCAGTTAATATCTTACAACAGGTTGCTGCGAAGGGACTGGTGAAAGTTTCAGACACTGGTGAAACAGTAGAATACCTGGGTGTAATCTGCATGGTACTGATTACTCGTAAACCTCTAGTTCCTTATTACGTAGTAAATATTGCCGATAAAAATATTCCTTTTACTGGAGTTATCGGTATGAGTAACTTAGTTTCTTTACAAGAGACAGCAGGGTATCACATTACATTTCTACCAAAATATATACTTTCCACTGACCCGTTGTTAAAACAACCAGACGACGAATTACGTCCAATATTTTTCCAAGGTATACGTTCAATGTTCCCCGAACTCAAAGCAAATGACATTGTGGCAGCACATATTAATCGAGCGATTAAAGTACAGCCACTACAAGTTTTAAATTATTCCAGCCTTGTTCCCAAAGTGAGTACTGAAAACGATGATTTTTTTGTCGTCAATACCTCACAGTTGGTCAATGATAGCGTCAATAACAACGCAGTAGTTCGACAAGTCGATGAATTTCTCAAAAAATCAGCATTACTGAATTCTTGAAATTTGAGCGTTCGTATTTTATTTTAAAAATCACACGAGGTTTTTATGAGTCTTTTTGTTCTTTTACCCGCATATAACGAGCAAGAATCAATTCCACCCTTGTTCAAAAAGTTTCAAAGATTGCAGCAAATCTTTAATATAGATATAGAACTGATTCTTGTCGATGATGGCAGTAGTGATCAAACTGCTCAGACTGCTTTAGAAGAATCTCAATCACTAGATATATCACTGAAATTAGTCCAACATCCCAAAAATGCTGGTTTAGGTCAAGCAATTA
>CAXUOL010000224.1:0-9071 GCA_964252435.1 uncultured Nostoc sp. | reverse complement strand
AATCGGCTCAGGTTTGAAGCTGAACAAATTGACTTTTATCCGCAAGGCTGGCAAGCAAGCAATGTCCGCATCACCAACGATCCTTTTTCGCCTCCAGAATTAGAATTACGCGCAGATAAAGTAACTTTGACGCGAGAATCACCCTTGGTAGACCGCATCAGGACACAGCGACAGCGTTTGGTATTGGATCAAACAGTCTCCTTACCAATTCCGCTGAATGAGCGGACTATTGACCGCCGAGAGCGGGACGTTACGCCTGCAATAGTTTCTCCCGGCTACGATGGAGAAGATCGGGGTGGTTTGTATATTGAGCGTGGTTTTCCAGTAATCGATACAGAGCAGACACGCTGGACAATTACGCCCCAGTTATTATTACAGAGAGGTGTACAAGAAGGCACAGGTGACTTAGGTGCACTGTTTGGTGTGAAGACCAAGATAAATTCTGTTTTGAGTCCACGGAGGATAATTCAGGGAACTGCGGAGTTAACTAGTTTTAACTTGAATGACGTGGAAGACAATTTGCGAGTGAATTTAGGATTGCGCCAGACATTAGGGACTTCCCTTCCCCACACATTGAATGTGCAATATAACTACCGCGATCGTCTCTACAACGGTACTCTGGGTTTTCAAACTGTCCAGAGCAGTTTTGGCGGCATTATTACCTCTCCGGTGATTCCTTTAGGAAAAAGTGGCATCAACCTCAACTACCAGGCAAGTGCCCAGTATATTGATGCCAACACCGATCGCCCAGACTTGCTAGAACCAGTCCGGGAAAACGATCGCATTTCACTTGGTCGTTTACAAGCCAGTGCTACCCTCAGTAGAGGGCTGTTGCTGTGGCGGGGAAAACCATTACCACCCACTGCCACTGAGGGATTACGATACACCGCTACCCCTGTAGTTCCTTACTTGCAAGCGATCGCTAGTCTTACAGGCACTACCAGTTATTACAGCAATGGTGATAACCAAAGCACTCTAATTGGTACGATTGGTTTACAAGGGCAAATTGGTCATTTTTCCCGACCTTTTTTCGACTATACCGCCTTTAATGTCAGTTACTCTCAAGGCTTTAATAACGGATTATCACCCTTTTTGTTTGACCGCTCCGTTGATAACACAGTATTGACCGCTGGAATATCACAACAAATCTACGGCCCTTTTCGCTTAGGCTTTCAAACATCTGTTAACTTGGATACTGGTAAAGAAACTAGCACCGACTACATTTTGGAATATAGCCGTCGCACCTATGGCATTACCTTACGTTACAATCCGGTGCTGGAGTTAGGCGGCTTCAGCATCCGAATTAGTGATTTTAACTGGGGTGGCGGCACCGATCCATTTTCGGAAGTTAAGCCAGTAGTGAACGGCGTGCAACAGGATAATTAGTCTAAGGATTTGGGACGACTCGACAGGCGATCGCATAATTGGTTGATGCACCACCAGGTATTCTCAAGCTGGCATAGTCGCCACTTAGTTGAACGCATGATGGTGGTTGATGTAGGGTAACACAGCATCTGTGAACTGCGGCTTGGTACTCTCGCCATTGCCTACGGATTACAATACTTGCGGCATCGTCACCTAAGTCGGAAAATTTTAGCCCTGCTCGCATCAGCCAAGATTCCACGTCAGTTGTTTCACCAACTATTTCTGGAATGGGATTAATCTTTTTCATGAGTAATATCTTATACGTGTATTATTCATTTCACTTTAAAAGAAAGTATCAATACTAGCCAATATCATTTTTTATCAAAATCATCAATAAAAATTATTCATACCTGAATATAATACTCAGGTATGAAAGAATGAATTCTATTACGGCTGGTAAAAATCATTGCTTTAGCTTCTGAATAGGCCGTTTTCTAGCTCGTAATTACTAGAAGCGATAGCCTAATCCGGCTTGGAAGCTAACAGCATCAGCATCACTATTTCTGTAGGCGTCAATACCCCATTTAGTATCGCCGTAGGCAATGACATTTTTGCTAACTTCTGATTCAATCCCAAGGGTGACTACAGGTGAATTTTGATTACCCAATGGAGTTTTTTGACCTTCGTCAGTTACAAATGAATAACCACCACCGAAGTAAACGTTAGTATTTTTGGCAATGGGTGCATCATAAGTCACTATGGGCATAATTGCAGCAGCATCACCACCATACAGTACGGAACCCCGCAGTGAAACAGGTGTTTTAGGAACAGCGTATCGCCCTTGAATATTACCACCAATTTGTGCCTCATCATTTCCTTGACCGCCACTGGTTGCACCAACAGCAACACCAGCACCGATGTAGTTACCGTTAGTACCTACTGTTTGAGCAGATGCAATACCAGCTGAGAGGACAATGGAAGCAACAGCAAGGAAAGAGGCAGCTAATTTTGTCAGTTTCATAGAATTATTCTCACTAGAGTTAAGTAAAATCAATCTTCTCTAGTACTAGAATCTCTTTTTTTACAAAATGTAACCTCACGCACCTGGTTCACCCAAGTGACTGAATTATTTCTCACCCATTTGGGTGTAACAACTGAAATATTTACAGGACTTACGCAACTGGCATATTATTTTCAGTTCGTAGTGTACCCCTTCGGGGAAGCAAGCTACGCGTAGCGTCTCGCAGAGAGGACTTTAGTCCTCAAAATAAGGGCTAAAGCCGCTTACTACAAACTAAAAATCTGATTTTTTTGTGACACTTGCGTAATACCATTTCTGTATGAAGCTGCGCTAAATTAAAACAAGGGTGCGTTTGGTTTAAACGTGATAGGTTTAAGATTGCAAGTCGAGATTAAAGAAAGCCTTGAAGAATTAGAAAAAGCTGTTAAATATGCAACAACGGCAAGTTGCAAAGAGCGATTACAAATGCTGTACTGGCTTAAAAGTGGTCAAGTCACAACCTCAATATAAAGGCACCCAACATAAACCTTGTTAACGTTTTGACTTTGCGTGTTAAAATTAAACACTAAGTTTATTTATTCTGCAAAATCTCAAAATATATACTTCATTATCATAATTACAAATCCCATCAGGAGCATCAAACCATAAGCCCCCAAAAATAATCATTATATTATTCAATTTTTATCTGAAAATACGAAAATAATGAACTTATTAAAAGGTAAATTTAATAATTTATATTGAGTTTACGAACAGTATTGTTTATGATTTTTATATTTTCATATCTTCTTGAAACAGTCAATAGTGGTGCCTAATATTTAGAATAGTACATAATATTTACTAAAGTTGTTACTCTATAAGTTCTATCAGACACATTTATATTTGTATCAATAGGCTTTTGTGTAAATGTACGGTTTACGTATAAATTTTTGACTAATATATTAAAACAGCATCATAAATTTTATAGGAACAGTGGTATTCATCTTAAGTCTGTTTATTAATATAGTAATTAAATATGTTTAAAATAAGTGAAATAAAAAAGATAATATATGGATTGCTTATACTATTATTTTCCCATTTAGCAAGTCTTCTTGTAATATTTATTATTGGGGCTTTGGCAGGAAGTAATTATAATTTATCTTTAAGTATTCTAGTTTACCCAATATACTTATTTCCTATTTGGCAGCTTGTGTATGTTGTTCCACTTTGTTTGTTGTTAAAAAATAAAAAGAAGACTTCTATAATGAAGGGAGTAATCATAGGTGCTATTCTTACTTTTTTAGTTTACCTTGGATGCTTGTTCTTATTATTTAGCCTGACTTAAATGGCAAATATCAATCAAAATGAGTAAGTATAATAATTATAGGGATTGGTTTTGGCAAATATCAGAGAAAGGGGGAGGTCCAGATTATTTTTTTGCAGCAAATTTTGACCCAGATGATGCTCAACGTCTCTCAAATAAAGTTCGTGAATATCTACCCTCTGAATTTATTCGCAATCAGGATTTTTATTACCCCGACCGTTATCAGGACTATTCACTTTATGAAAGCTATTTAGACAAATACGCTTACGAAAATATGCTTACTAATGGTCACTCTTGGATTTACACACAAATAGAAGTTGTTGACCATAAGCTTTATATTGAAAATGGTTTCGGTGTTGGTAGAGACCATGACACAAACTTTGTAATTGCTCTTGCTACATCACCTGATTTAACTCTGTGCAATTGGCAAGTATCTGGCGGTGGTCAAGGTTACAATTATGTCGAGGTCGCTCATGGTTCAAACACTAATGATTTGATTAACTACCTACACCTTAGTTTCGATTTACCATAAATCTAGGAAGCATAAGCTTTGCAATACTCAAAAAAATCATCATTCGATTGAGTCCACTTAGACGCAGCATCACTTTGTTGCTGCTTAACCTTTAATGATATTTTTTTCAATTATGTCTCATTGGGATTACCAGGTAGAGAAGCAATCTCTGTTGCTCTGTCACGAAAAGCTTGACTTAAAGCATTACTCGATTCGATGTATTTTTTTTGCAACACTTGTGATTTTGCCTCTTGAAATTTTAAATCGCCAACAGATCGACCAATTGCATCTTGGGTATTTGCAATCGCATTTATTGTTTTCACCGTAGATTCTTTTGTCTTTACCTGAGTCTTCGATATATTACTAGGTATTTGAGCGCTCTTCACTACTGCTTGCCAATACTTTTGACAATCAGCAGTTTGCTCTGCACTATTACAACCGTTTAAACAGATAATGCTGATAGTTACAGAAGCTTTAACTAAAGTAATATATAACTTTATGCATAAAGGTAATTAACTTCAGGAACTAATTTGTATTTAGATAAGTTTATTGTTCCCAAAAATCAGCATGTATTGACGAAAAATCAAAAATTTATCCTCGACATACCCTAATCTCTTATATAAGTCCTAATTTAATTGAAGAATTCAGAAGTCAGAATTCAGGAGTCAGAACAAGAAAGTGGAAGATTCAGACTCGCCACTGTCTTGTCTTTACGCTGCGCTATCCGGTTTTTCGGACTCCAATTCATGCTGAATTCTGATTCCTGACTCCTGAATTCTATTTAGATAACAGTTATTTCTTCAAAAAGCGCTGACGGAGACGAGAGATAAATATATTTACCTCTGGTATTTTCATTGATGAAGCGATCGCAGCAAACACCGCAATTCCCACGAAACCAGATATACACAATTGCAACACCAGAATCAGTAAACCCGTTTTACCTAACAACTGCTGAGAACCAATCAATGTCCCATAGCTTGCTACCCCAGCAACTATGCTACCACCAGCCAAACCCAGAATCGGCAAACTCCACTCGCGCCAAGGTAAACCATTGAGTTTGCGATCGAGCAACCATAACAGCATTAACATTGAGCTACAATTTACACCTACTGTTGCTAATACCAAACCGGGAGCGCCAAAAGGTTTAACGAAAAACCAATCTAATATGATGTTGAGCAAGATGTTAAAAATACTGATGCGAAAAGGTGTCTGTCCATCGCCCAAAGCATAGAATACCCGCACCAAAACATCACGCCCTAAATAGACAAACATCCCAATTCCATAAGCTATTAGCAAGGATGAAACTAGCTGTGTGGCTTCTGGCTTGAAAGCACCGCGCTCATATACTACTTGTACAATGGGTACAGATAGCGCCACCATCAGCGCCCCTAGCGGTAGCATGGTAAAAGCAGTGAGTAGGAGTCCTTGGCGAATCCGTAACTTTAAGTCCTGCCAATTTTCGGGGCTAGATAGTTTGGCAAATATTGGTAATAGAGGCAGCAAAATGATATTAGAAATAATCCCCAAGGGAGTTTGGACTAATAGATTGGCATAGTTAAATCCTGCCGCCGCTCCAGGGATAGGACTAGCAAAATAAAGGTCAGTGGCAACATTAATTGGCATCATTCCAGAGGAAATCGTTGCCGGAGTCATGATTTTAATTACTTCTTGAACGCCTGGAGATTTAAAATCAAATCGCAGGCGTAATGTGCCCAATCCTAACCGCCACTGGACAATTAACTGCACTACCCATTGGAGAATTGCTCCTGCTAAAGTTCCCCAAGCTAAGACCATTCCCCCGATTAAAGCGTACTCCGGTTTAATAATGTTTTTGCCCAGTTGCATCGCCAAGATAGCAAGACCGCCAACAACGGTAATACTAGATAATAAAGGGCTAATGGAGAGTAACCAATATTGATTAGCTGTATTAAGAGTACCAAAGCCAATGCCAATTAAACCGGCAAATAAAGCCATTGGCGCCATAATGCGGAGTTGTTGAATGGCGATCGCTCTGGTTGTTTCTTGCAAACCATGACCGACTAAATCAACGATCGCATCCGCAAATAGAACTTGAGCAAGTGTTACCAGCAACAGCACTCCAGCTACCAGCGTTGTCACGGTTTCCACTAGGGGAGCCGCTTCTTCTCGCCGCCGCTTGGCTAAAACGCTGACGAGCGCACTATGTAAGGGACCATTTACGCCACCGAGTAAGATCAATAGAAAGCCTGGGATAATGTAGGCATAACTATAGGCTGTGGCAGCAGCACCAACACCAAACGCGGCAGCGATCGCTTGCTGCCGCACTAAACCGAAGACTTTACTAATTAATGTGGCTGCGGCAACAATGCCAGCAATTCCAGCGAAAGAACGAGAGGGTTTTTGATCTTGTTGTGTCACGAATAATACCCGACAACTCTTGCAGAGTGCATACTTTAAAACATTTAACCTGAAATTCCGCAGTCTGTCAGGTAAATTTCGACAAATTAGTAATTTTAAATGCCTACGCCAAGGGCAAAGGCAAAGCGATGCCATTCGCAAAGCATCTCGTAGAGAAGGCTGGCTACGCCTACACTCAAAATTAAATTCCTATAATACAGCGAATTACAAGTTAGTTAGATCGCAATACAGTTCAGTTAAGCATTTCTTTCTTCTCTTTGCGTCCTTCGCGTCCTTAGCGGTTCGTTAAAAAAATTGACTTTAGCAAAGAATTTTAGCCTTAACTGAACCGTATTGAGTTAGATCGCGATTTTGAAGGGATTCAGACCGCTTTTCTAATTTGCGCCGACAACACTAACTTAATACAGCCTTACCTAAGTTCGTAGTGAATATACCCAAATAAACTTTGCGCTCCTCTGTGTTTAAAATTAAATCCTCAATTGGCGACGAATTTACAAAATTGTGTACTTAGTCATCTGTTTTTGTGTACAAGCCAAAATTATTTTTTAACCGATTACAAGGATAGATCGAGAAAGGGGAACTATAACAATAACCATCTTCTGGGAATAGTTGAACTAGGGACTGGGTATCAGGCGAGATTTAAATCCCAAACAAATTTTACTTATATTTTCTTCCCTAGTAGCCAGTACTCAGTCTCAGAGCGCCCATTCGTCCCCAATAAGTTGCCATCCATCTGAAAATGGTGAATTCTGGACGCGGCCAGTTGAAGACTGTAAAACTTTGCAGTTTGTCATATTTGTGACACTTCTTAACCCCATGAACTTTGGTATGAGGAACCCTTGTATAAAAACGAGATAATCCAGAGCAATGGAACCCAATTCAAATTTCACAGAAAATCAACTTCTTTTGTCAAGCGCTCAACTTCAAGAGCAACTAGAGCAACAAAAAGCTCTGGCGAGTGTTATTGTCCGAATTCGTGAGTCTCTTGACTTAGAAACAATTTTTCAAACGACTGTTACACAAGTGCGTCAGTTGTTAAATGCTGACCGAGTAGCAGTCTTCCAGTTCGACCGCGAACAAAACTGGGAGGGAGAATTTGTTTCTGAGGATGTTGCACTTGGCTGGGACTCAGCAATGGCAGTAAAAGTTTACGACCATTGCTTTGGAGAACACTTTGCTGCCAGTTATCAACAAGGTCGAGTGCAAGCAGTAACAGATATTTACAAGGCGGGACTAAGTGATTGCCATGTGGCAATTTTGAGTAAATTTCAGGTACAGGCTAACCTCGTTGTCCCTCTATCGCGGCAGAAGGAACTGTGGGGATTGCTTTGTATTCATCAGTGCAGTGAGGCTCGTGACTGGAAAGAATCCGAAATTGAGTTTATTCGTCAAATTGCCGACCATCTTACCGTTGCGATTCAACAAGCGAAGCATCTCCATGAAGTCAAATTGCAAGCTACAAAATTGGCTCAAGCAGTTCAGCGCGACCAAGTAATAGCTAAAATTGTCGATGAAATTCGCTCACCCCTTGATATTGAAACTATCTTTAAAACCACAACTCAAGAAATACGCAAGCTGTTGCAAGCTGACCGAGTTGCCATCTTTAGCTTCAATCCCGATTGGAGTGGTAACTTTGTTGCTGAATCATTTACTGAAGGCTGGACTCCTTTAGTTGGCGTTCAGCCTGCGATCGCTGATACTTATTTACAACAGACGCAAGGCGGGCGTTACGTTAACAACCAGACATTTATAGTTAATGATATTTACCAAGCCGGATTAACAAACTGCCATATAACACTGTTAGAGCAATTTCAAGCAAAAGCCTTTGCAACTGCTCCCATTCTCCAAGGAGATCAACTTTGGGGAATCATCGCTGCTTATCAAAATGCCTCACCCAGAGAGTGGCAATCTTATGAAGTCGAATCACTGAGCAAAATCGGTACACAAATTGGTGTAGCAGTGCGACACCATAAATTGCTGGCATACGCTCAGTACCAAGCAGAGCAACAAAAGACATTAACTAGTGTGATTACTCGAATTCGGGAGTCCCTAGATTTGGATACAATTCTCCAAACTACTGTCACCGAGGCGCGGCAAATGCTGCAAGCAGACCGAGTGGCAGTCTTTCGTTTTGACCCACAAAAAGATTGGGAAGGAGAGTTTATTTCTGAGGATTTTGTACCTGAGTGTAACTCGGTAATCTCAGAAAAAGTTTATGATTATTGCTTTGGGGAAAAGTTTGCACACCTTTACGCCCAAGGTCGAGTAAATGCGATCGCTGACATTTCTCAAGGAAAGTTCCCCAGTTGCTACGTCCAAATCCTAGAAAAATTTCAAGTGCGGGCAAATATGGTCGCACCTCTCTTAAAAAAAGGTGAACTTTGGGGATTGCTGTGTATTCACCAATGCACCGCTCCTCGCTACTGGCAACCCTCTGAAATTGAATTTGCCAGTCAAATAGCCGAGCAATTGGGAGT
>CAXUOL010000223.1:0-9107 GCA_964252435.1 uncultured Nostoc sp. | reverse complement strand
TAACTCCTAACTCCTAACTCCTAACTCCTAACTCCTAACTCCTAACTCAGCACTCTTCTTTGGCTTGATGTAAAATCAGACGGTTGCCATCAGGGTCATAAGCATAGATTTCTCTGCCGTGGGAAGCAATGGAAATGTCTCCTGGTGGAGGATAGCCCAAAGTAGTTAGGTGAGCGATCGCATCTTCTAAGTTACTCACCTCTAAACACAAACTTATCTTACTTGTGGTAATCGCTTCAAATTCCGATTCATTTGTGTTCTTTGGTTTAAAAATACCTAATCGCATACTAACTAAATTAAACTCAGCATAGACATTCGGAATTAAAAGAACTGGCTTTTGCTCCAGCAATTTAGTATAGAAATTTACTAAATTCTCACAATTAACCGATGCTATGGTGACAAATGCGTTAGTGTACGGGAAAACCATATAAGCTTTAAGTTATTTGATTTTTTTGAAACTCTCACTTTTCTAAAGTTCTTACACTCAGCACTTGCGGTGGTGTCGAATCTGGTGGATAAATCACATCTACCTGTACTATTCGCTGAGTCGAAGGTGGAAGTACAAGCTGCACCAATGGTTCTAACACTTGACCAGTTCTGTGCCATAGATGTATATAGCGCGTCTTTTGTTGACCTTGGTCATCAAAGTAGCGTAGCCGCACTGTACCACGAAAAAAAGGAAAATCTAAGGATGGTTTGCGAAAACGCACACCACCTTGGGATAACTTATCTTCCTTCAAAGGCGTTTCTAAAGTAACAGTCACGGTCTGGTTTTCGTTGGTATTATTGCTTAAGGGTAAGGTGAGTTTATATTCCACCCCATAATTACCATGTGCTTCATAAGCCGTATCTGGATAACGTACCAGCATTTTGGCCGTTTGGATTTGTTGAGTGCCCAATCGACCACTAAGCAATGTGTCTAAACCATAAGAAATAGCTTTGCCACGCTGGGGAATAGTCAGATATTTGGTTTGGGGATTATCTACCAACTTTGCTTGCCAATTTTCTATGTAGGGGGATAAGGTGACAAAGGGCGCATCCTGCATCAAATAACTCGCGGCTTGCAATACATCTACTGTTACCGCTTTTTTACCAGGGTTCTGCACAATTACGCCCAAATATAGCGTTTGTAAATCCTTGGGAGTGTGGCTGTAGTGGTGGGCGAATAAGTCAAAGCGTCCTTGAAAGGGAAAATTGAGATGCGCTGCTGGAATTTTTTTACCGTCTGGAGGAAAGGTAGAAAGTAAAATACCCTCAGTTTTAATCCATTCTGGGCTATTGCTGTTAAA
Source organism: uncultured Nostoc sp. (assembly GCA_964252435.1). GTDB lineage: Bacteria > Cyanobacteriota > Cyanobacteriia > Cyanobacteriales > Nostocaceae > Nostoc. Next base: position 7,818 of record CAXUOL010000223.1, on the reverse strand, counting down.
AACGGGTATTTTATCTAACTTGCCAGGTAAAGCTCGAACTTCTCCTGGTTGCACAATTTCTTGAGGCGCTGGCTTCGGTGAAGTTTGAGCGATCGCTGAATTATCTTTTTGAGTTGTGCATCCAAAGGTTTGAGTTATGGCAAGTCCTAATAGAAGTGTAAATACAGGTGATGGGAATTTAGCCAGCATAAATTTGAGCGTCAAGAAAGCAGTGGTATCAAAGATCAGAAGTTATTACTACAAGTTCTTTGAAGGGGATTTCTGATCATGCGTAGGCATAGCCCGCCGCAGGCATCGCTATTAAATTGTAAGTATAGTTTCAGTAGGCCACATCAGCAAGGCTTTTGATGTTTAAAGGGAGTGTCGATGGTTGAAGCAAATTTGAATAGAAATAAAATCAAGATAATTAGTCATCTATGCAAAAATCTGCTGTAAATTTAAAATAAAACCTGGGAAAACATCTTCACCTGATAAAGTTGTGGGAGATTGTAAAACTTTCGGTGCAAGATTTGGGCGATAAATTATTACTTGTTTATCTTTAGGATTAATTAACCAACCCAGTTGTAAGCCATTTACTAAGTATTCCTCCATTTTGGCTTTAGTATCTTCCACATCATCAGTTTCAGAAACTAATTCCACTGCAAAATCAGGACACAAAGGGAGAAATTTCTTTCTTTGTTCTGGGGTAAGAGCATCCCATCTTTCTATCCTTACCCAAGAAGCATCAGGTGAACGAGTTGCCCCATTTGGCAGTTTAAACCCAGTAGAAGAATCAAAAGCTTTTCCCAAATTATTTTGATTGCTCCAAAACCATATCTGACCTAATAAATCAAAATTACGGTTTCCCGTTTCTCCCCCAGTCGGTGACATGATAATTAATTCACCTTCAGCAGTTAACTCTAGTCGTAATTCTTTATTCACGGCTACAATTTGTGCAAATTCTTCATCAGTAAATTGCAGATTAGGAGGTAATTGTAAGGTTAAAGCAGTCACGTTGCGTCGCTCCGAATTCAAAATTCACGCATTCAAAATACAATCCCTAGAAATTTTAGGCTTGTGTTCTTTTCTCATTCGGTCATAATATCCTAGTTGCATCAAACTCATCTGCTGCTAATAGGGAATATTTAGCCTCTACCTCTACTTTAGGAAGTTTCTCCAACAAATGCGACGTTGTTTTATTTTTTAAAAAAGTTTGGGGTAGATATAGGGGTGAGAGACTGAATGAAAGCCTCTCGCTAAAAGCGGACTAACAATTGTAGTCAAAAGTTATTTGAGTAAGCAAGTCTTTACTTTTTTGTTACCGCCGACTGCGAAAACCCTGTTTACCATTAACTTGGTCAAAGAGTACATCATATTTATCAAACAAGGCGATTCCAGGATTTACAAATATAGTCAGTTCTGCTTGTGGCGAGATACTCAAATTCCAGCGGTTAAATCCGTCACGGGTTCCTGGTGTCAAACTGTAATCAAAAATGCCATTAATCCCTACTTTCACAGCATTTGCTGACCCTAATACTCCTGGTTTGAGTTTACCTGCTGTAGAAGCTGACTTGAATTCACTCAAACCATTAATAGTTCCAGTATCAGCGATCGCTCTGCTATTACACGAATTTTTTGCAGAACTCCCAGCAAGAGTTAAACAAACTTTGCTCAGTCGAGAATCCCATCTTTTACCAGGTACACCATTAATTTCGGGTTGCTGACTCCAAGAAGCCATTTTGAAACCTGCTTGATTTTCGGCAGTTAAACCGAGAATTAGGCTGCCATTGTTGTTACTACCACCATTGCCAACGACGATAAATCCGTTATTCAGATTGCCTGGTAATTTTCTCAACGGGTTATAGGGAAGTGATTTTTCAAAATAGTTAACACCGATAATTCCAGAAAATGGTACACCACTATTTGCTGAACATTTAGGTTTTTGGGCAGTACACTGGCGACTACTAACAACCTGTACGGGAACAGGTTCGGCGGTGGGAATTAAACCAAAGCGGACATTAGTATAAACTAATTCTCCTTCTAGGATAGTACCATCACTTAATACCTCCTTAATATTTTGACCTGTTCTTCGGATGGGAGAATTACCTAAAAACTCTTTGGGAACTCTTAGCCCTGCCGACCCTGTATCTAATAAAATACGTTTTGGTTGACCATTTGCGATCGCAACTTCCAAAAAATAGCCGCGAACACGTTGCCCAAGGGAAGGTTTTGAATATAAAGGTAAGCTGATGGTGTTAAAAGTTGGCTTGCGGGGTGTATTTTGCGAGATATCACGCAATGCTGAATTTGGGAAAAGAGCCGCAAATGCCGACTGGCGTTGCGCTGCTGGTTCCGGGGCAATATCCCAAAGACTTTCGTAGTAGAAAAAGCCGATACCTAAACCGCGTTGTTGTACTGCTTCTACCTGCGATTGGATTTGTGGTATGGAAACTGGGCGATTTCGTAACCCCGCCATAATACCAATACCAGTTGGGATGATTTGTTGGGTTTCTAAAATTTCTGGGCGGGTAATTTGAGCAATAAAACTTTCCACATCATTACGGTACACCTGCATAACCAACTCATCAACAATACCCAACCGTACCCAGTTGAGCCAGTCTTGCAGTTGCATTTTATAGGCAAAATTATAGTAATTAGGAGCAACTGAAAAAATAGCATTCGGTTTTCTGGCTTTCACGGTTTGGTAAAGGTCTACCATGAAGGCAGTAATTTTATCTGCCCGCCATTTTATCCATGCTTGGGCTAAGGGATTGGGTGGAGGAGGATTGCCAGTTTCTTGAGTATATAGACTTATCGTGTACTTATCGTAACCAAAATCTACAGGTAAACTCGTATGGTCGTCAAATTGAACGCCATCAGCATCATATTTAGTGATAACTTCCACGACAAGTTCCCTGATAAAATTTTGTACTTCTGGGTGAAAGGGATTCAACCACGCTACTTCACCCGCAGCACTAATTGAAGTTTGAGTTCCATCCCCTTTTTGGGTTAGCCAGTCTGGATGCTGTGATGCGAGTTCCGAAGTTAGAGGAACCATAAAACCAAATTCAAACCAGGGTATTGCTAGTAACCCTTGACTGCGGGCTTGAGTAATAATGTCTGCAATTACATCTTGTCCATCTACTCCTTTGAAGAAAAAGGGAATATCCATTTTCTGCATGATGGCGCTGGGGTATTGTGTATAACCATCATTCCAGACTACGGGATAAACAGTATTAAAGTTTAACTGCCGCAGTTGGCTCATGGCTGCTTGCACTTGTGAACGATTTCTAAAAACGCTAAAATCGTTACCACTTAGCCACACTCCCCGAATTTCCTGACGGGGTTGAGGAGGTAGTTGGGCAACGGTAGGGGCAAAGCTGTTTAGTAGCAATACTAGAAAGAATGATATCAGACATAATAATGGCAGCAGACGCTTTTTCAAAAGCCACGGCGATGTCTGTTGACTCGCTACGTGTAGCTTGCTTAGACCTAGTAGTACCCGTCTGTGTATAGGCTTAAATAATAAGTTAGTTAGAGTTGGATTAATTGCTCTACTTTTTTCCCAAAACTGAGTTGTCATTACTTCTGCTTACTAAATAAGGTTAATTGGTTATATTTAATACCATATAAACACTAAATTACTACATCAGAAAAACTGATGCAGTAATTTAGCTGCAAGATAGTTGACGCAGTTATAAGATTAGTAGTGCCAAATAAAAATGTTTCAAATGTAAGCTGTAATCGAGATGCTGTGATGAAATTTATCGTAAATCAAAGGGTTTAAGAATCGCCCACGAAGGTGCAACCCTAAACGAAACACGTGGTAGGGTGGTAGACAGCATCAGTCGTAGCGATCGCAGCAGTACGAACACCAGTTGCCTATACACTGGCCTTCAGGTGAGTGACTATAGAATTGATAGTTAGAGATTAGATATATTTTGATTTTCGTGCTGACTTTGGCGGCGTTCGGTGTGCGCCAAAATATTTCTCACTCCGGTAACGCAACCACACCCGCAACACTTGCGGAATCTGGTCTTTTTGCTCCTTAGTCAGAGTGTTGTAAAGGGCTAAGGCGCGATCGCGTTCGCCCCGACAAGCAGCATTATTGTGAGCATCCCAATAGCTACGGGCTACTCGAATCCGCCGACAGACTTCTTTAATCAGTGCATCTCCCATAAGTGGAGTATCTTGCTTAGTCATACTCAAATGCTAGAAATTTCTAATGCCATCCTAGCGAGTCAGATTTATCTTGACACTTCAAATTTCAAGCTGGCTGATTTCACTGAAGTAGGACTTATGCAGCGCTTTGACTACTCCTAAGTCTTGATTCTCTGGGGCAGCAAAGTATTTAGGGCTGGCGGAGAAAGTGTACAAAGGTGATGCTCTATAGACAATCAGACCTAAGAAATATATTCAGGCGCAAGAAAAAAGACGAAAATAGCTAAAAACTAGTGCATCAGCAAGGTTCAATTTCACCAGAAAATTTCTTTGTTGGATTTGAAGGGAAGTTATCAGCAGAAAATCGTTGGGTAGTGATTCAGCAGAGGATATTAGTAAACCATTTTATTTAAGAGCTGCTAAAGTCCGATGTCCAATTATTCCATCTGCTCTTAATCCTTTAGATTTCTGAAATTTGATCACAGCTGCACGAGTCTTGTTATCAAACACACCATTCACACTTGCTGTATAGAATCCTTGCTGTTTTAAAGAATTCTGAACAGTTTTCACTGTCTCTCCTTTGCTGCCTACTGTCAGTACAGTACCAGTACTACGCTTTGCCAGATGATTAGACTTGTGCTTGGCACTAAGCTTTGGTACAGCATTAGCTTTTTTTATGGTGTTGGCTTGCTGAGTACTTTGGGCAATGTGGGTAGCAGTAGCCGAACTTTGGCTTTTATTATTAGTTAAAGAGTAAGCAGGCACAGCAGTAGCTAGAGTCAAAGCAGGGAGCAAAGCAAGTACTTTCCAATTCATCTTCTTGTTCCTTCCAACTGTATGAGATTTTGCAATTTCTATTTGAAGAGTCATCTTCATAAGGGACTGTGCCTTAAGTGATTCTCTTCTGTAGATTCTGGTGTGTGGGTTTAGTCTGAAGACTATTTCCAAAGCCAGAGCTATAGCATCACACATCGTATTGACAAAGTTATTGCAAAATTGTGACAAAAGGATGACTAAATATATTAAAATTTATGTCGCATAAAATTGCGCTAGTAATAAAGAGTTTGTAGTAAGGACTTTAGTCCTTATTTTCTAAGCACTAGAGTCCTTACCCAACGGGTGACGCTCGTACCTCGCTAACGCTGCGCTATCGTTAGTCGCTCATCGGGGAAACCCCCTTCTCTACAAGACGCTTCGTGTTCACATAGCGTCTCGTAGAAAAGACCGCGCTAACTTACTACGAACTTGTTTACCCATCAATTTAAACTTGACAGATTACTAATCCTTAGTCTCTTTTATCCTCCGAACCCAACATTTTCAATAATTTTCTTGCAGCTAAAACGCCCATAACTCCTGCACCAACCACTTCCACTGCTTGGACAACTTTTTTGCCTACATCATCAGGGTCAAGGTGGTGATGAAAAATCTCTTCATCCACCCATTCAGTTGTTGCTTTAAAGTCATGAATTGGTGTTGGCAATAACGTTAAATAAGTGCCTTGCCGAATTAAATGCCCGGATTCTCCTGCAACTTCAAAAACATTGAATAAGTTAGCGGCAGCATCATTTAACCCTAATTTTAAGAGAGTTCCGCGTAGATTTACCTTTGCTGGTTTGAGGTCTTTGCCTAAAGCTAATGCTTTCAAATTTCGGGCAATATTGGCTCCTTGTTGATAAGCAACTTGGGCTGTTGGCGGTAGTGATTTATCTTGAACTGCTACACAATCTCCGCCTGCAAACACTTCTGGAAAGTCGAGTAGTTGCATTGTCGGAGTCACTAGGAGGCGGTTATGACGATCGCGATGTTCTTGGGAAATTGGTAAATCTTTAATTAGTGGGTGAATAGAAGTACCAGCTGTCCAGATTGCGGTGTATGTTGGCAATGCCTCAATTTGCTGATTGCGTTTATATTCAATGGCATTGGCATGAATAGTAGTGGCTTCTGCTCCCGTAAGTATTTCAATTGGGATCGTGCGTTTTTGTAATTCTTTCTCAGCAATTGGGCGCAGAGGATTGTTAATATCACCATTGAGGATTTCTTGACCGTGATTGAGCAATACCACCCGGATTTCACTAGAATTTCCTCCCATAGCGCTATACCAATGTGGGAGTAAATCAGCTAAGGTAGCTGACATTTCAACACCACTTGCACCACCACCAACTACAACTACTGTTAGCAGTTGACGACGTTGTTCTACATCTTCAGTTTTGATTGCTTTTTGCAAACAGTCGCCTAAATGTCGATCAAGAGCGATCGCATCTGCTTCTGTCCAGAACGGAAAAGCGTATTCTTTAGCACCTTCCAGATGATGATAAGCAGTAACACTACCCAAAGATAATACTAAGTTACTGTAGTTGTATGAGTTTCCCGAAGCTAATTTGACTTGTTGTTGATCCAAGTCTATCGATTCCACTGCATCTTGAACAAAAATTACACCACTGCCTTTAAGCAATTCTGCAAAACGCGGTGCTACTTGAAAAGCATCCATCTCGCCACTGAAATATTCGTAGAGTAATGGCTTAAAACAAAATCTTTCATTCTTATCAATCAAAATTACAGAGCGAGGATAATGTTCGTGAGCTAGGTGTAAGGCTGTAAATAAGCCGGTGAAGCCACCACCGACAATTACAGTTTGGTAAACTGGGCTGTTCATAAAATATCTCCAAAGTATTGTCAAATCATGAATTTGCCAGGATGTTAACCATTTAAATCAGATTTTTTTGTCTCATACAGAGGTGCAAAAAAAAAGTCAAAATTAAGACTTTTGCGAAAATACAAATGACTAATGACAAATTCGCTATATAAATAAAAATAACGCAATTAAAATGACACTAAGAAACAAAGCGAAAGCAATAGCGTATTCGACTCTGCGACTAAAAAATCCTACAGCAGCAATTAGAGCGATCGCTAGTCCAATAATGCCAATATATTGCTCTTTTTGTAACCCACGTGCAATTAGTGGATCTTTACCTGGTGCTGGTGTTTCTTGAATTGCTTTTGGGGCTAGTTCTGAGGCTGGTAGTTCTTGGATGAATAAATTCATAAAGTTACTCCTAAAAATACTTGGTGAACTGAAAATCTTTATGCCCGCCAAAGGTAGATAAGCGAGAAAAGGAAGACCCAAACTACATCAACAAAGTGCCAAAATAGAGTAGTCGCACTTGTACCGAAGTGAGTTTTATTATAGTTGCCTGGAATGAATGAGCGAATCAGCATAATGATCTGAAGCACAACACCAGCCAGAACGTGTAGACCGTGGAAACCTGTCAACAAATAGAATGTGGAACCAACTAATCCTGTAGTAATCTTGAAATCAAGATTTTTCCATTCAATTAATAGACCAATTAAAAAGTAGGTTCCCATTGCGATCGTTATCAGCCAGAGCCAGCGAAATTTACTCAGTTGATTTCGTTTGAGGGCATTTTCTGCTGGTTGAATCACAAAGCTGCTAGAAAGTAAAACTACTGTATTAATAATCACGAGTTTAGACAATTCTGGGCCAGAAATACCGGGTGGTAGCCAGTTATTGGTATTCAGTCGCAGAGCAACATAAGTAAAGATAAAACTCAAAAAAATGATACTTTCCGACAACAGGAACACAGTAAATCCGAACATTCCTTTGCCATGATGATCTTCATGACTCCCGCCACCACTTGGCAGAAAGCGCTGTAACCAATT
>CAXUOL010000222.1:0-9150 GCA_964252435.1 uncultured Nostoc sp. | reverse complement strand
TTACCGATATCTTCATTCCAAAGTTCGGGGTTAGTTTCAATAAACTCACTCATCATTTGTTCGCATTGGTCAAGATTAAGATCAATTACGTCCACACCGTGAGATACCATAAATTCTTTAGCACCAGGAAAAGTTCTAGATTCTCCGACGATGACTTTTTTAATGCCAAATTGTACCACTGCCCCAGCGCACAGGTAGCACGGCATTAAAGTTGAATAGAGTGTTGTACCTCTATAACTGCCAACTCTCCCAGCATTGCGGAGACAATCGATTTCGGCGTGGGTAACAGGATCGGCGTCTTGCACACGTTTATTGTGTCCTCTGCCAAGAATTTTGTCATCCTTGACGAGAACCGAACCAATGGGAATTCCACCTTCTTGTCTGCCTTGTTTTGCTTCTTGAATAGCAGCTTCCATAAACTCATCCATAAATTCTCCTTTTATGTCAAAACAACTTGTATTAATGGATCATGATGGCGGTGTAGATGATTATTTAGCAACTATGCTGCTGTTGACAATGGATCATATTGAACTCCTTGGTATTGTCGTCACTCCAGCAGATTGTTACGTTCAACCGGCTGTTAGCGCCACACGTAAAATTATAGATTTGATGGGATTTTCTCATATCCCGGTAGCAGAAAGCACTGTGCGCGGGATTAATCCATTTCCTACTCTCTATCGCCGTGATTCGTTTATCGTTGACCATCTCCCCATTCTCAATCAAAGCGAAACCATCACTACGCCTCTAGTTGCCGAAACAGGTCAAGATTTCATGATACAGGTGTTACGTGACGCATCAAGCCCCGTAACATTGATGGTCACTGGACCATTGACGACGGTAGCAGTGGCTTTAGACAAAGCACCGGACATTGAAGCCAAAATTCACAAAATTGTGTGGATGGGAGGTGCATTAAATGTCGGTGGCAATGTAGAAAAAAGTTTGGAAGCGGGACAAGATGGTTCCGCCGAATGGAATGTTTATTGGGACGCAATTTCAGCAGCGCGGGTATGGCAAACCCAAATTGAAATTATTATGTGTCCTTTGGATTTAACTAACAATGTTCCAGTCACATCAGAGTTAGTATACAAAATGGGACGACAACGCCACTATCCCATCTCTGATTTAGCTGGACAATGTTATGCACTAGTTATCCCCCAAGATTATTATTTTTGGGATGTGTTGGCAACGGCTTATTTGGGACATCCAGAATTTTATCAACTGCGCGAATGGGAAACAGAAGTTATCACCACTGGTCTTAGTCAGGGGCGTACTAAAGTAGTGCCTGGTGGTCGGAAGATTTACGCGATGGATCAGGTAGATAAAGAGGCTTTTTATGCTTATATCTTGCAGCAATGGGCAAGATAAAAAACTAAAAAATTAGATAGCGTGGATACTCAAACTTGTGCCTGCACAACAAAATCCTCAACTTGTCTGATTCGATCCCAATCAATGGCAGCAACCCACAACTTCTCCTCTTCGGAGAACTGCACCAATCCATCAACTTCCAAATCCTCGCTATATACTGTGAGCAACTGTCCATCTCGTAACTCAATACTTTGATTCGCCAAGTCTTCGATTGTACCAATACTGTTCAAACGCAAACGCCCTTCAGCATCAGCATTATGAAAATCTGCAAAAACTCTAGGGGTAATCATTCTAGACGATCCAAACTATAACTCAATACGGTTCAGTTAAGGCTTAACTCTTTGTCAAATTCAATTTTTTAACGAACCGCAAAGAGCGCAAAGAGCGCAAAGTAAGAGAAGGAAGAAAAGGAAGAGAAGGAAGAAATGCTTAACTGAACTGTATTGAACTATAACTGCTATTTAGGTGTCGCCATTAAGTAAAGAAGTTTGTCATTAAAATGGAGATTCTGCAATTCAGGAGGTGGAGGAACAAGCGGTGGCCCTTCTATGATTACAGGAATAATTTCAGGGGAACGCAATCCATCAGAACCTTGTCTCTCAAGAGCATACAATACTTCTTTAAGCACCCACGGTGATTCTTTCGCAGCAGTAGACCAAAATAGTAAGAAGAGATCGCACTCATCAATGTTGCGATAAAGTTCTTGCTTCCAGCGATCGCCAGGTTCTAAATTAAGAATATCTTGAAAAACTGTAATACCACTTACAGCAAGTCCTTGTACCCTTTTAAGAACTTCTGTCCGATCTTTAGAAGAGTAAGAGACGAATGCTTTTGTATAATGTCGAGCAACTTCTCCTACTAACTGAGGCTCTTTTGATGTAGAAGACGCAGACGGAATAATCGATAATTTGAATTTTAGATGACCGAGGGGAATTGTATTTTGGCTGACAGTAACAGTTCCAATGACTGTTTTTTGAGTTATATCAGCAGGAACCGTGACTCCAAATTGAATAGAATCTGCTCTACCATTCCAATTCAATCGTTGAATCGGCTCGTCCACTTCTAGTTTTGGAATGGATAGGTTAAAAGTGAGTTCACTTCCTCGTTTAATAGGTACTCCTAAACTTCTCGCTCCTAACTGTTTAGCTTCGGGATCAAATTGTTGAGCAGACTGTTTGGCCAATTCAACTTGTTCAGGAAGATGAACAAAGACTTGGACGAGGAACATATCATCTGGAGTTACAGAAGAAGGACTGAACACACTACAATCCACCAAATCTTTCGTTATATCGGTAGGTTGTGAAGAGGATTCTTGAATAGCTGGGGTTTCTTGTAGCTGCGCTTTTAACCGCTTAACAGCATAAGACTCGATATTATCATCACCAAATTGATTGTAATCACTACATTCTACGTTTTGCAGAATTGATTCAAAAGTATTTTCTGGATTTGTTATAGACTCTATTCCCCTCTCTTGAAAACTTGTAGAGCGTTGAGTCTGGTGTATCGAGTTTGGTGGTATAGGTGCTGCCGGTTGTCTTTGAGTGTATTCAGATAAATCCCGTAAAGTAGATATCCTAATATACTTCTTACGGACAAACCATGTATTTTTCCCCTTGATAGAGTTTTTCAAGGTAATTCTGTAATATTCTTCCTCCTCAACATAAGAAATAACTTCCAAGACACTTTTGACTTGAATGAGAAGTTTTTCATCTTCAGCTAGTTCCGCTAACTCACTTGGACGAACTTTAAGGAAAGTATCAGAAGTCACTGTAAAGATAAACATAATAACTAACCTGAGATTATTAATGATTAATAAACTTAAAACCCAAGAAGAGAGCCGCTATAGTTCCTGCAACAGAAATTTCTCTCTGAATAATTTTATCTAAAACTGATTCTACTGGAATCAATAAAACTTCAATTTCTTCTGTAATATCTAATTGTTGCTCTCCAACTTTGCTCACATTTTCTGCTAAAAATAAATGTATTTGATTAGTATCTTTACTCGGCTTATCGTATAGAGTTCCAATTTTTCTAAATTCTTGGGGAATATAACCAGTCTCTTCTCTGAGTTCTCTAATTGCTGCTATTTCTGCACTCTCTTTTGTGGAATCGAAATTCCCTGCGGGCAGTTCCAAAAAAAATTCACCTACAGCGTGTCTATATTGCCGAACAAAAATAATTTCTCTATTACTAGTGATAGGTAAAATCATTGCTACGTCAGGCTTAATACTGACAAAATAATCATCTATAATTTTCCCATTTGGTAATTCTATTTCATCTTGTCTCACCTGACACCAAGGATTATCTAAAACCATTTTTGATTTTAAAATCTTCCATTTCTTTAAGTTTTTCATAAACTAAGTAACAAATAAAATGTATGTATAAAAACTTTGCAATGAATGTAAAAAAGTATAACAGATGCATCCGATAATCTAAACTTTAAACTTACACTGACTTTGGATTTAGCATAATATGTATAAAAAGTATGCAAATAAATGTAAACTTATTTACAGTAAACAAAAGATTTCCCTTGACCATTAGTCGGGGTACAACGGCACAGACAACGAATGTATGGGTAAAGATTTCACAGGATGATATCGAAGGCTGGGGAGAAGCATCACCATTTGGTGTGGGTAATCATCGGCAATCAACTGATGCAATCAAAGACGCCCTACAGCAAGTTGTGCCACTGTTGCAAACATTCAGCCCTTTACAACGTCAGGAAATTGAGCAAGTTTTAACACAAAACCAGGTTCCTTCTGCTACAAAAGCTGCCTTAGATATGGCAATGCACGACTGGTTGGGTAAGCGCGTAGGTTTACCTTTGTGGCAACTTTGGGGACTCGATCGCAATCAAATAGTCCCGACTTCAGTCACAATTGGAATTAATTCACCTGAAGGCGCTAGGGCGAGAGCGCGAGACTGGTTAAAATTTACAGATGTCCGTCTTTTTAAGGTGAAGTTAGGTAGTGCAGATGGCATAGATGCAGATAAAAAAATGCTATTAACGGTGCGGGAAGAAGCACCATTACTAGAATTTTTTGTTGATGCCAACGGCGGTTGGAGTTTAGAAGATGCGATCGCAATGTGCAACTGGCTAGCTGATTTAGGTATAAAGTATGTAGAACAGCCATTGCCACGAGGACAGGAACCAAGTTTAGCAAAACTCAAAAAACACTCTCCCCTCCCCATCTTTGTGGATGAAAGTTGTTTCACCAGCGCCGATATTCCCGATTTGGCAAATTACGTGGATGGCATTAATATCAAACTAATGAAATCAGGGGGGCTAACAGAGGCAATGCGAATGGTACATACAGCACGAGCATATCGGTTGCAAGTAATGTTCGGTTGCTATTCTGACAGTTCGCTAGCTAATACAGCAGCATTACAGCTAGCGCCACTAGCTGATTATTTAGATTTAGACAGTCACCTTAACTTAATTGATGACCCTTTTACGGGTGCATTGCTAAAAGAAGGAAAAGTTTTGCCAAACGATTTACCAGGTTTGGGAGTACAACACAGTGCGTCTACCACTTAATCAACGAGTAGCTATCTTGCTACATGAAGGGACTATTGGGACTCACGGCAAAACAGGGCTAGCAATTTTACGTTACAGTGAAGCCCCAATTGTAGCCGTAATTGATCGCGAGTGTGCTGGTAAATCTCTACCAGAATTAACAGGTATCAAGCGTGATGTGCCGATTGTGGCATCGGTAGCCGTAGCCCTAGAGTACAAACCAGAAGTTTTAGTAATTGGTATTGCTCCAGGAGGTGGTGCTGTACCAGATGATTACTGGTTGGAAATTAAAGACGCTTTAGAAGCGGGAATGTCGCTGGTGAATGGTTTACATACACCAATGGCAAGTATCCCAGAATTAAATGCACTGCTCAAACCAGGGCAACTAATTTGGGATGTCCGCAAAGAGCCAGCTAATATTAGTGTTGCTAGTGGAATGGCACGTACTCTTCCGTGTCGGCGGGTGTTGACAGTGGGAACCGACATGGCAATTGGTAAAATGTCAACTAGTCTAGAGTTACATTGGGCGTCAAAACTGCGGGGCTGGCGTTCTAAATTCCTCGCCACAGGGCAAACTGGGGTGATGTTAGAAGGAGACGGTGTGGCTTTAGATGCCGTGCGGGTAGATTTTGCCGCCGGTGCTGTGGAACAAATAGTCATGCGCTATGGCAAAAACTACGACATCTTGCATATTGAAGGACAAGGTTCGCTGCTACACCCTGGTTCAACGGCAACTCTACCCCTCATCCGTGGTTCGCAACCAACCCAACTGCTGTTAGTACATCGGGCGGGACAAGTTCATGTACGTAATCATCCCCATGTAATAATTCCACCTTTACCAGAGGTGATTCGGCTTTATGAAACTGTTGCTAATGCTGGTGGTGCTTTTGGAAGTGTTTCTGTAGTGGGTATAGCGCTGAACACAGCCCATTTAGATGAATCTGCGGCTCAGGAAAGCATCGCTCAAACAATAGCAGAAACGGGGCTACCTTGCACCGATGTAGTCCGCTTTGATGCCAATGTGCTTTTGGATGCGGTGATGAATAATTAGTTGCTGTGGAATGCTTTAACCCTAACCAGTTTTGAATTTTAAAGCTATTTTCAGGTAAATAGACCACGCGGTAGGAGCGCAAGTTTATATTTAGGGGTTGTTCAAGAAAAATTACGCTTTTACTGTGAAGGAGAACTGATTCCCACACCGGAAGAAGTGGCACAACACCAGAAACAACGTAGCGATCGCTTGGCAGCAAAACTGCGAGAATTAAATATAGATCCAGATACCATTTAACTTCCACGCTGTCTTGCTTGTGCCTGTTAGCTCGAATGCTATGGATCTTCAGGAAAAACCCATTTTGGCGGTTCCGTCATTTTTTTTCGCAGACGTTCTTGTGCCAACTCCAGCATTTTGTCTAAGGGAGTCTCCTCTATAAATTTTGCGGCTGACTCTCTAAACTCGATATTGGGGCATTTATTTCCTAAAACACACCCGTTAACACAGGCTACAGCGCAGTTAATCTTTTGCTCCACAGTAAATTCCTCTCTCTAAAAGTTATGAGTTATAAGTTGTGAGTCATGATTTTCATCTAACCCTCCAAGAGACTCCCACCAAATCTGTACTCAGATTGGTGGCGAGAGGAATGGAGGGTTAATTGTGAAACGTCCCTTGAATAATTTTGTGCGTCAGCACAAACAAGGAAAGGGACAGTTGAGCAATTAACAAATCTTTCATTTTCTATATTCGTAGCCATCCTTTTTGTGAATTGATTTACAGTATTTGTGAGAGATACCTTGAACTAGACCCAAGGAGAAAGAAATATTGAAACTACCACTACTTCTGACCGCTACTCGTCCAATATATTCCCCAATTTTTTTGCCTTTTGTGACAACAGCTTTAACAATGTCTCCGGTTTGAAAGCCATTAACAAACTTGAATCTGGGAACATAACGAGAGGGGAATCCGAACTTATCGGTTCTACATGACTGTCTAGAACCATGCCCATTAGCTGAAATTAACAAGGGTTTAACATCTTTGATAATCAATTCAGGAGTTGATTTACCAACACAAGCCGCATCTAGCCAGTGAGTTTTTTGGAGCATTTGTTGACTGCGATTAAACTTGGTTAAACCTCCTGAACCAGTTTCTACTGGCAATCCAGTTGCTTTCAAAGCTTCTAACAACGCCCACCGAGTTGTATTAACGACTGCTGCATCTGCCAATGGCTTTTTTGCCTGTTTTAAGATTTTCTCTAATCTTGAGGGATCTTTTTTAAGAAAATATTTGATATCCTTAGCCCCTTTTTTGATATTACATTTTTCGCAACTTAGTGTTAAGTTTGTGAGGGAATTACTACCCCCTTTTGCTCTCGCATGAATGTGTTCAATTTGAAAAGGAACATCTTTGACACCACAGTAAGCGCATTGCCTACCCCACTTTTCTAATAAATATTCTCTTGTTTCGTAACCCGCCAAAGTTCCCTGTTGATATTCTTTACCCTGAATATCAGGGTTGACCATTAGCTGCATATCAAAGCGTACTAGCTCTTGACTAATAGCTGTGATTGGTACAAATCGACGTAACTTCTCAACCCAAGTTTTGATGTTCTCAATACGACTTTGTAAACTAGGCGCTAACCATCCTGATGGACGGGTTCTGTTTAAAAACCTTGGTTTTCTGTAACGAGTTTTTCTGGCGCGTCTACTGCGCCTTAATTGGCGTCTTGTGGTCAATGAATCTCTAATCACAAAACCTCTGTGCTTTAACTCTGCTGCAAATACAACCTCTCCACTTGCGTCGTTGACTAATGCTATTCCTGTGAATTTTGCGCCAGGATCAATTTTTAGTCTCAAATGTGAAACAGGAGATTTAAGACGTGACTCTTTCAAGATTAAAGTGAATGGAAATTGCCTATAAATTGCTGCTTTTTTGCTTCTTAATAACTGCCTCGCCTGTGCTGGATGAATGGGATCTAATGGACGTTTGTCTTGGTCAATGACAAATATTTTGGACATAAGTCCCTCCTTGCGGGTAAGGTTAGCCTGGACAATGATTTAGAGGCTTTTTACGCTAACAGCACTGACTCAAACCCAATGATTCTGTTTAACTGTTAACCTCAGAGCTACAGACTGGCTTCGTATCCGTAGGTGAGATGACCTCAAAATCGTAGTGATTTAACACGCTTGTCGGGTAAACTCTGGACTTTTGAAAGCCCCCACTTACCCGAAGGGAAGTGGTGGGTAGTTTACTTCTAACTCTTCGCTCTTAACTCTTTACTATCAGGCATGACCTACAGGTAAATTTTACCTTGCCAGTTGGTATTTCATTAGTTTAAATACTTACCATTTAGAAAGTTATGAGTTATGAGTTATGAGTTATGAGTTATGAGTTATGAGTTATGAGTTATGATTTTTACTCCTAACTCCTAACTCCTCACTTTTATAAAGGGCGCTCATGTCAGAACTGTTTGCTACTACTGGAACTATAGCCGCGATCGCTACTGCTGTTGTCCCCCAACAGGGTAGTGTTGGGATTGTGCGGGTGTCCGGTTCTCAAGCAATGGCAATCGCCCAAAGTCTCTTTCATGCACCAGGGCGACAAGTTTGGGAAAGTCACCGGATTCTCTACGGTTACATTCGCCATCCCCAGACGCAACAAATAGTGGATGAAGCCTTGTTGCTGATTATGAAAGCACCCCGTTCTTACACCCGTGAAGATGTAGTAGAATTCCATTGCCACGGGGGAATTATGGCAGTGCAGCAGGTGTTGCAACTGTGTTTGGAAAATGGGGCCAGACTAGCGCAACCGGGAGAATTTACTCTCCGTGCTTTTTTGAATGGACGATTGGATTTAACTCAAGCCGAAGGTATTGCCGATTTAGTGGGAGCTAAATCGCCCCAAGCTGCTCAAAGTGCCTTAGCTGGTTTACAAGGAAAATTAGCTCATCCAATTCGGCAGTTACGCGCTAACTGTTTGGATATTTTGGCAGAAATCGAAGCTCGGATTGATTTTGAGGAAGACCTACCCCCCTTGGATGATAAAGCAATCATATCAGAAATCGATAAAATTGCCGCAGAAATAACTAGATTATTGGAAACCAAAGATCAAGGTGAGTTGCTACGCACTGGTTTAAAAGTGGCAATTGTTGGGCGTCCGAATGTGGGTAAGTCGAGCTTATTGAACGCTTGGAGTCGGAGCGATCGCGCCATTGTGACTGATTTACCCGGTACAACCCGCGATGTGGTGGAATCTCAGTTAGTTGTCGGGGGAATTC
>CAXUOL010000221.1:0-9170 GCA_964252435.1 uncultured Nostoc sp. | reverse complement strand
CTTCTTTGACACGTCTACGATGTTCAATGATGCTTCCTTCCCAGCTACCGCTTCTTTTGTCGGGCTGAAATTGCCATTTGAGCAAATGCATCAGAATTACAATCAGATTACTCTTGAGACTCCGGCGCTCACTCCTTCCCAAATCGGCAATTTCTTCAATTAGGTTCTCCCATTCAACGTTTGCGTAATCCTGATTTTGCAATTTTTCTACAGTCGTTTCTATCCATTGCAAGTAATCAGTCTCATATAGAGTTTGGGAATGCGCCTTTAGAGAAGACATGGCAGTTTCCATCAGAAATGCTTAGATAATTTTTCGTATCTTTTTACAATTAAGATCGGTGCGTTAACACAGTGTAACGCACCCTCCGGGCTAAAGTAATTGCCACCATATCATTTCCTTTATCTAAAACTTTACAATTTTTATGATTTATTATCGCTCGCACTAAATACTAGCTTTTTTCACAACTGTATTGGCTCTGTAAGCGCTACTTAAAATAAAGTTATCAATAAAGTCAGAGGTGACGTAATAATCACCTCAACCATTTTTACCTCTACATGATACCAATTCAAAAAAGTGGATTGATGAATCAATGAATCATGCACAAGGGTAACGCAAGTCCTGTATCATTAAGCAAGTCCAACCAACTTGGCGCTTAGTTCCCATACGCGATCGCTTTTTTCGTCATCACGGGCTTGAGGAGAGACTTTTTGCACAAAAGACTTACCATCTTTTTTCTGGCGATTTCCCCAACTCCAATAGACACCAGATTGATTATACTCAGGATCGGCAACCACAGCAGCAACCCGTTCTCCCGCCAACTCCTGAGACACATATCCCCCAGTAATATACTTCTGGAATAATGGGAAGATTTTCTGAAACAGGGGATAGTGGTTTCTAAATAGCGGCGTTTCTGCAACACATCCCGGATAGAGAGAATTGAAGACGATACCGGTTGACTCGTGATAGCGTTCATGCAGTTCCCGCATAGTTAGCACGTTGCAAACCTTGCTGTCCTTGTAAGCTTTGACTGGTTCAAATTTCTTGCCATCAATCATCGATATCGGCTCTTTAAACCCTTCTGCAAAGCCTTGCAAATTGCCCAAGTCAGGACGTGGTGGAATCTTCCCACCCAGTTCGTCTGGATTGTGCGTAACTGTTCCTAAAATTACCAGCCGTGGCTCTAAAGATGACTTCTTCAGATCCTCTAGCATCAGGTTGCACAATAAGAAATGACCCAGATGATTGGTGGTGACAGTTAACTCGTAACCTTCTGGACTGCGTAACGGCTCTTTGATTAAGGGCATATAAATTGCAGCGTTGCACACCAAAGCATCTAAAGACTTTCCACTGGCTCGGAAGTTCTTCACAAACTGTCGAACACTTTCCAAGGAGCCAAGGTCAATATGTATGCTGGTATAACTGTTGTAGGGTATTTCCACAGCAAGAGCCGCTTTTTGTGCCTTCGCTAAATCCCGACATGCCAGTACCACATACCATCCTTTATCAGCAAGAGCTTTTGCAGCATATAAACCCACCCCCGAAGAGGCACCCGTAATTACAACTGTTGGCTTCTGATGTTGTTCCATTCTGTTGAGCGTGCATTGACTGTCTCTAGGATCTCACACCAGTGAGCCATGATTGTCATCAGCTTTTTCAAGGCTGTATTAGGCTGAACTAACCTCGTACTCCAAATAACAGAGACTAATCGTCAATAAAAAAAGTATGTAATTATACAAGAATTTCTCAAAAAAATATAATTACAATAATATTTACGATCTATTAATAGAGTTTAAAATTGTATCAATGCAATCTTGGATTTTTCTGCTTTCAAGTATTTTTTCAGATGTATATTATTATTACTGGGCCAAAAATTATATAGCGTTTCCTGATCATATAAGGTACATCATAGTCACCTTCTCGCTTGCGGGGAGGTAATTGAGGTGTGGCTCTCATATCTTACTCAACCGAGAACCGCTATAAGTAAATTGCCTAGCTGTTTAACAATTTATACACTGTGGATAAGCTTCTACAATCTGTAAAAAAAATTCTCCAAGACAAGCCTCTCGATTCAATTCAGTGGTTTGTGCTCTATCAATCGTGGTTGGGCAAAACTTACGGTGAAATGGCAGAGGCATCAGGCTATGGCAACAATTACATCAAGGAAGTTGGTTCTGAGTTGTGGCAAGACCTTTCTATCGCACTTGGAAAAAGAATAACGAAAAAAAATCTGCATTTAGCTTTGAATAAACACTTGCAAGACGAGATAGGTAATCAGGAAAATCACATCCAAGAAAAGTTCGGTGAAGAATTTAGCTTAGAAATGATTTCTCCAGACTTTTTTTCAGCAAGCAAGATAGAATTTCCTAGCGGACCTGTAGCATTAGGTTCTCCTCTTTACATCAATCGCCCTTCGCTGGAAGAACTTGTTTGTAATGAGATTTTACACCCTGGTTGCCTAATCAGGCTCAAAGCACCTAGAAAAATGGGAAAAAGTTCTCTGCTGAATCGGATGATTGCTTATGCGAGAGAGCAAGATTATCAAATTGTTTATTTGGACTTTCAAGAAGCTGACCAAGACGTTTTTGCTTCCCTGGATAAATTTTTGCGTTGGTTTTGTGTAAATGTCAGTAGGCAGTTAAATCTCCTTTCTTGTATAGATGATTTTTGGGATATAGAAATGGGCAGCAAGGTAAGCTGCAAAATCTATTTTGAAGCTTATCTGTTGCAATACATTAATGATAGTCCTTTAGTTTTGGCTTTGAATGAAGTCCATCGGATTTTTGAACATCCCAATATTGCCCAAGACTTTCTGCCAATGCTGCGATTTTGGCATGAACAAGCAAAGCAAGATCAGACTTGGCAAAAATTGCGGATGGTAGTGGTTCACACAACAGAAATTTATATTCCGCTTAAGCTCAACCAATCGCCTTTCAATGTAGGGATAACAATTACATTGCCACCATTTACCCTTAAGGAGGTACAGAATTTAGCATTACGTTACGGACTAGATTGGGCAGGAAACTCGGAAGGGGCAAAACGCCTTGCACCCCTACAAGCAATGGTAGGAGGACATCCCTATTTAGTGAACCTTGCATTTTATCATCTATGTCAGGGTGAAATGACACTGGAGGTGTTATTAGAAACTGCATCTACACCAGTAGGAATTTACGGTCAGCATTTACGAGAACTGTTTACACTACTGCAAGAAGAACCAGAATTAATGTCAGCTATGCAACAGGTAATTGCAACAGTTCAAAAAGTAGAGTTAGATGCGATCGCTGCTTATAAACTAGAAAGTATGGGTTTAGTTCAACTAAACGGTAATCAAGCTAGTGCTATGTGTGAGTTATATCGTCTTTATTTTAGTCAACAGTTTGGAAAGCAAAATAGTGCTAATGGTTCTCGTGAATTCTTAGCTAGTTTTGAGGATTAATAGTAAGCACTAAAGTTTTTACTACGACCCTAGTTACTCATCGAGCTTCTAGGAATTTTATCAACTGTCACAATACAAACTTCTTGATTGAGATATAGAAGTAATTTAAAATTAAAAATCAATTAAATGAAAAATTATCGATACCAAGTTGGTGGTACTCTTACTAGTGACGCTCCTAGCTATGTTGAGCGTAAAGCGGATGTGGAACTTTACGAAGCTTTGAAACAGGGTGAATTTTGCTACATCCTAAGCTGTAGGCAAATGGGTAAATCTTCACTTATGGTAAAAACAAAGCACCGCTTGCAAAAAGAGGGCTTTAGATGTGCCACCGTTGATATGAGTAATATTGGTTGTGAAAATATAACTCCAGAGCAGTGGTATAAAGGAGTTGTCGGGGACTTATGGTTGAGTTTTAAACTGTTAGGAAAAGTCAATTTAAAAACCTGGTGGCAAGAACAAAGCGATCTTTCTTTGATTCATAAAATCAGTCGGTTTATTTCGGAAGTTTTGTTAACTCAGTTTCCTAACGAAAGACTATTTATTTTTATTGATGAAGTTGATAGTATACTCAACCTCGATTTCTCAGTTGATGACTTTTTTAGTTTGATTCGGTTCTGTTATAACCAACGAGCAATTAATCCAGAGTATCATCGGATTACATTTGCAATTTTTGGAGTTGCTACACCTTCAGATTTAATTCTATATCGAAATAATACTACCCCGTTTAATCTGGGTAAAACCATCCAAGTAAATGGTTTCACTTTTGAAGAAGCTCAACCACTTTCTTTGGGACTAGATATTAAAGAAAATCATCCTCAGAAAGTTTTGAAAGAAGTATTATATTGGACAGATGGGCAACCATTTATTACTCAAAAGCTGTGTCGGCTACTTGTGAGTTTATCTCAAGATGATATGGGTAGAAAGTTGAAAATTCCCCCTGGTACAGAAGAATTTTGGATAGAAAATGTGGTGCGATCGCACATCATCGAGAAATGGGAATCACAAGATGAACCGGAGCATCTCAGGACAATTCGCGATCGCATCCTCAGAAACGAAAAATTTGCCGCCAGATTGTTAGGGATTTATCAACAAATCCTCCAAGGATTCAAAGTAACAGCCGATGATAGTCGAGAACAGGTAGAACTGTTGCTGTCTGGTTTGGTAATCAAAAAACAAGGTTGTCTGCAAGTAAAAAACCGAATTTATCAAGAAGTTTTCAATTTAGAATGGGTTGGAAAAAAACTAGCTTACTTGCGCCCTTACTACGAAAACTTCAATGCATGGGTAGCCTCAGAAGAAAAAGATAAATCTCGCCTATTGCGTGGACAAGCCTTGATGGATGCTCAAACGTGGGCAAATGGTAAAAGCTTGAGCAACTTAGATTATCGATTTTTAGCTGCTAGTGAAGAATTAGATCGGCGAGAAGTACAGCAAGCATTAGAGGCTGAACGTGCTCAAGAAGTCGAAGCACGACTTCTTGAGCAACAAAAAAGGTTGGCTCAACAAAAGAAAAATGCCACAATAGTGACACTTTTGCTCGTGGGGATGACAATCAAGTTGGTGATTTCTATACTGTGGGGAGTATCGCTTTTACAAAAAATTGATGTTTTAGAATCACAGCTAAAATGCATCGATATTACTACATCCCTTCAATTTTCTCACTGTCCAAAGTCAAGAACTGTTAGAGAAAGCTCAGAATAATGGTCATTAAAAAACTTACCTAGCAACTCAGCTTGAGATTGGCTACCTCACCCTCAATCCCTCTTTTTATAAAGGAGAGGGAAGCTAGAGACAGTTAGCTTACTACGTATATTTCAAAAATAAAATATGATTTCTATATTACGAGTTATGTTATAAAAAAATAAATAAGAGGATAAAGCAATTGAGTAATCTAGATAGAGTTTTAGATGCCGCAATGGAGCTACCTTTAGAACAGCAAGAAATGCTCGTACAAATTCTCAAAAACCGAATTATTGAAAGTCGGCGAGATGAAATTGCCTCAGATGCAGCAGCCTCCATTGCTGAATTCCAAGCAGGTAGGTTCAAAGTCCAGACTGCTACCGAAGTAATTCAAGAATTACGCGAATATCTGAATAATTCAAGTCCAGCCGATGTATAGGTTGGTTATCACTCAATACAGTTCAGTTAAGCATTTCTTCCTTCTCTTCCTTTTCTTCCTTCTCTTACTTTGCGCTCTTTGCGCTCTTTGCGGTTCGTTAAAAAATTGAATTTGACAAAGAGTTAAGCCTTAACTGAACCGTATTGGGTTATCACTAGCAAATTTAAAAGAGCTTTCCGAAAATTTGCTCGCCGCAATTCTGACTTGCAAGCCAGAATAGAAGAAACTATTGCTGCTATGGAAATGATATATTTGCAGCTAACTTGGGCACTCACAAGCTAGAGGGAAAGCTATTAGGGTTGCTTTCATGCTCTTGTGGATATGATTGTCGCATTATTTTCTCACTAAAAACCGATGACGAGAGTGGGGAACAAGTTGTTCTTTTGCTAGATATTGGTACTCATGATGATGTTTATTAGCTTAATACAAGTGCGATCGCCAACAGAAACGCAGGTCTGACCAAAGCTGCCGATGATGTGAGTTAAAATCCTGATATCTTCAATAACTACTCACGCAGAACGGCCCGGAAAAAGCGATCGCCATGATCACAACCCCTAAACCACTAACCTTTAACCAATTCCTAGATTTCGCCGAAGGTAATGAACTTAATGAGTATGAGTTGGTTGCTGGCAGGCTGGTGCTAATGCCAGAACCCAGCGAACTGCATGAAGAAATTCTTGAATTCCTGTCCTTCATGTTTGAACTTGCCTACCGCAAGCGTAAATTAAAATACTCAGTTCGGAAGCGAAACGCATTACAAATTAACGAGACACAAAGCCGACGACCCGATATTGCGATTATCCAACGCCCCCAGTTTTACCCTGACGATCAACCAAGGATGGGCATCCAAACTCAGCCATTTATGATTGTTGAGATTGCCTCATCCAACTGGTCAACTGACCTCATAGACAAGCAAGAAGAATATCTTGCCCTGGGAGTACCTGAATATTGGATTATCGACTACCGAGGTCAAATTCCTGCTAAGTATTGTCTACGAGGAAAAGGAAAAAAGGCGATCGTCCTGACCTTAGAAAATGGTGAGTATCAACGCTCTGAGTATCTTGAAGGAGAAACAATTCCTTGTCAAACTTTTCCAGACTTAATTTTAACCGTTGACCAAGTATTAGCAGCTGATGCCGAGAATGTAGTTTAGGCCGATCGCACGATTTTGGGAAGTGCGTAGGCGTAGCCCGCACTTCGACATACTTCGACTGCGCTCAGTACAAGAAGCTCAGTGACCATCGTAGACATCGCTAATCTTGTAGCGACTGTTTAATATTCAATTTTCTCACTGTTCAAAGTCAAAAGCCGTTAGGGAAAGCCCAGAAGAATGGTCATTAAAAAACTTAGCTAGCGACTCAGCTTGAGATTGGCTAACTTTCCGTTGATTATTAACCACTTCCCTAACAATCTCAACAGTGCCAAAAACCCCGACTAAAGATGTTGACTCCACATCAAACTCATGCATGAGGGATTCCAAAGTAGCGACAGGTTTTGATTCACCCATCGAATAATGGTGTTCTTCGTAATTCTCAATCAAAAGAACCAATAACTCAAAAAGCGCAGTTTCAGCCTCTGTCAACTCACCAGACATCATCCCCTCTACTGCTGTTAAGGCTCTGTTATACTCGTGTTCTGTTTTAATTGGCTTAGGCTGATACTGAATCAGTAAGTCAGTATAGGTTTGTTGACTAGAAGTAGGGATCATCTTTCCACCTTTCCTTATCGTATTCAGGATGGGTAAGAACGTATTTAATAAAAATTGTCTGGCTGGAATATCTAATGTCTACTATCAAACGATAGTTATTACCTTTGATGTCAAACACTGTAAAGTTACCAACCGCTTCTGCCTTTGGATATCTTTTTTGAACATCTATTAAATTAGACCAATTCGCAATAGATGCTTTCCTTGTACCAGTCATTAAGAGCATCTTCAGAATCAGCGTGTTGAACCCAGAATTACCGCAATTTCACTTTGCTGATTACGTGCATCCCGAAAGTGAGAATATTTGTACTAATGATAGCATTGATTGAGCCGAACACCAAGAGAATAGGGCTATCGCGGCTCTTGTAGCAACTGTCTTAAAAGTCAAGCGACGCCGAATAGCCCGTCGTAGACATCGCATCATGTATGATGGTTGATCAGCGTGCGATCGCCAACAGAAACGCAGGTCTGACCAAAGCTACCGATGATGTGAGTTAAAATCCTGATATCTTCAATCACTACTCACGCAGACAGCCCCCGAAAAAGCGATCGCTATGCTTCAGTATCCTCATCTCGAACAAGCGCTAAAATATCACTTCGGTTATGACCAATTCCGCCCTGGACAACGGCAAATTATCGAAGATGCGCTGCAAAATCGAGATTTAATGGTTGTGATGCCGACTGGTGGGGGGAAATCTCTATGTTTTCAGCTACCAGCATTGTTGAAAAATGGACTAACTGTGGTAGTGTCGCCGTTAATTGCTTTGATGCAAGACCAAGTGGAAGCACTGCGAAATAATAATATTAACGCGACATTTCTCAATAGCAGTTTGAATGCTTACCAAGTGCGCTCGCGCGAAGAAGCCATCCTCAGCGGTAAAGTAAAATTACTTTACGTCGCCCCGGAACGTCTGCTGAGTGAAAGGTTTCTCCCCTTTCTCGATTTAGTTAAAGAAAAAATTGGTATTTCTAGCTTTGCGATTGATGAAGCGCACTGCGTTTCCGAATGGGGACACGATTTTCGCCCAGAATATCGCCAGTTGAAATCTCTGAGAAAACGCTATCCTGATGTCCCTACCGTCGCCCTCACCGCCACAGCAACCGATCGCGTCCGTAGTGATATTATTCAACAACTAGGATTGAAGCAACCAAGCATCCATCTTGCCAGTTTTAACCGTGAAAATCTTTATTACGAAGTACGTCCTAAAACTAAATATGCTTACGCTGAATTATTAGAACTAATTCGAGAAACTGAAGGTTCAACAATTATTTATTCTTTAACGCGGAAAAAAGTTGATGAACTCACTTTTAAACTGCAAAATGATAAGGTTGTTGCTCTGCCTTATCACGCCGGATTAACTGATGAAGAACGTAGTAACAATCAAACGCGATTTATTCGAGATGATGTTCGGGTGATGGTGGCGACAGTCGCCTTTGGGATGGGAATTAATAAACCCGATGTGCGGTTGGTAGTTCACTTTGATATGCCCAGAAATATAGAAAGTTATTATCAAGAATCGGGTAGAGCTGGTAGAGACGGAGAAGCATCTCGATGTACAATATTTTTCAGCTTTGGTGATGTTAAAACAATTGAATGGAGCATCGACCAAAAAACTGATCCTCAAGAACAGTTGATTGCTAAACAACAATTGCGTCAGATGATCGATTACGCTGAAGGCACTGATTGCCGACGAACAATTCAACTAGGTTATTTTGGCGAAAGGTTTCCTGGAAATTGCGGTAACTGTGACAATTGTCGTCATCCCAAACCCACGCAAGATTGGACAATTGAAGCCATGAAGTTTTTATCTTGTGTGGCGCGTTGCAAAGAAAGATTTGGGATGCTACACATAATTGATGTGTTGCGGGGGGCAAAAAAAGACAAAATTATCCAGTACGAACACGATAAACT
>CAXUOL010000220.1:0-9194 GCA_964252435.1 uncultured Nostoc sp. | reverse complement strand
CTGCTCCTCTGCTCCTCTGCCGTCTCAATGTGCAAATTAAAAACACAACAGCTTAGTATGGTGTGATGATGGTGATACAAACTATCAAAGTGTAATTAATGAACCAGAGCAATCTATCGTTACCATCTGGATGTGTCCTTCGCAAGGCAACCTCTGGGGATCAGTGGTCGATTCGATTGCTGGTATTTTCAGTGAAACTCGACCCAACCCAATTAAATTGGCAGCAATTTTGGGTAATTGAATACAATGAGAATCTAATAGCTTGCGGACAGCTACGTAATTTCTCAGGGGCACAAGAACTTGGTAGCTTGGTCGTTGCATCAGCTTGGAGAGGTCGCGGTTTGGGTAGTTTGCTAACGCAGCATTTGATTAATACAGCAACGCAACCACTTTATTTGGAATGCTTAGGTAAACGACTGGTGCAGTTTTACAGTCGCTTTGACTTTGTGCCAATATCTTTTGAAGACTTGCCACAATTTCCCAAGACAATAGGCTTATCTACGCTCAAGGAGAAATTTAGATTCTCGCAGTTAGCTAAAAGGCTACTCAAAGTTCCTGTGGTGTTTATGGAATATCGAGGTCAGACTAATTCGTAATTCGTAATTCGTAATTCGTAATTTAAGATATGCAGAATAAAGCTTGATACAAGATGTTTCCAGCCCTTTACTTTCCCCCATTCCCCATTTTCAACTTGGAGGTTTAGCAAAAATCGTTAGTAAGACAGGCCCTAGTAAATAATGGTGATTCAAACACAATAGCCCAGCAGAGGAGCCAAGAAGTTGACGTTGGTTAGGGCTGTAGAGTCTAATTCCACGGGGAGAGATAGGCAATAATTGAGGTTCTGTCTCTTTTTTAGAAGTAATGTCAACCAAATAAAAGCGTCCACTAGGAGAAAGTACCCGTGCTACCTCACTGACCACCTGTTTAGGTTCTAAATAGTGCAAGAAGCTGATAGTGCTGAAAACGGCATCAAATTGACCATCAGCAAAGGGAAGAGATTCAGCTTTGCCCTCAATATAAATTAAGCGTGGATGGTGGCGGTTGCTTTGTCTTGCTACCCGCAACATATTAGCAGATAAATCCAATCCGGTAGCTCGGAGATTGGGAAACTGAGTAGCAAGGCGCTCAAGCAAGCGTCCAGTACCACAGCCGATATCAAGTACATTTGCTGGCTCTGGTAAATCGAGGTACTCCAGCAACCGTTGGTGAACGGCTCGATAAAACACTGAAGGAAAGAACCAATCGTAACTTGATGCCCATAGGTCAAAAAGTAGCTTTTTGTGATTGAAAAAGTCATCAGTCATTAGTTTTCGCAGCTTTCTTAAAGCTTGATGCTTTTTGAGAGTAAGTTTAGCTGCGCCTCCAAGAATTTGGTTAACAGCACAAATTAACTATAGCGGTTCTGAATTGCTTGCAATATCGGGCTTTTGTCGGGTTAGTTAAACGAAGCTAAAGACTAGTTAATATCTAGGTTCAATGCCAGATAAAATTAATGTTTCTACCGACTTGCGATCGAGGGGTTGGGAGAAAAAATATCCCTGTGCATATTTGCATTTCATCACTCTAAGTTGTGTTAGTTGCTCTAGTGTTTCTACGCCCTCTGCTATTACATCTATATTTAGATTCTGTGCTAGAGCGACGATCGCTTGAACAATCTCTAAGTTTTCTCCATTAGCACCAATCTTAGCAATAAAGGAACGATCAATCTTCAAGGCATTACTGGGAAAGCGGTGCAGGTAACTCAAGGATGAATAGCCGATGCCAAAATCATCTAAGTGTAATTGGATATTCATCTGTTGCAGTTGCAAGAGCATAAAAGTTGCTAATTGAATATTCTCCATAAGTACGCTTTCGGTAATCTCCAGCTTTAAACTGCCACCTTCCAAACCAGTCTCTTGGATAATTTGGTTAATTTTCTCAATCAGACCGGGTTGTGAAAACTGCTTAGTGGAAAGATTTACACTGATTGTCAAGGGTGGATCAGTAGGAAATTGTACTTGCCAAGCACGCATCTGCCGACAAGCCTCGCCTAGTACCCAATAACCAATAGGGATAATCAGCCCAGTTTCTTCTGCCAGGGGAATAAAGCTGTCTGGAGATACTAATCCGTGTTGGGGGTGCTGCCAGCGAACGAGAGCTTCAAAGCCAATAATTTTGTAAGTTTCTAATAAAACAATTGGCTGGTAGTAAACCTGAAACTCCTGGCGTTCAACTGCCCGTCGTAGATCCATCTCTAACTCTAATAGCTTCGTTACTTGGGTGTACATGGTTGAGTCAAATATCTCATGGCGTGCCTTACCCAATGCTTTAGCGCGATACATTGCAATGTCAGCATCACGCAAGAGTTCCTCTGGTCGGTTGTAACTACCCCTGCTCAGGGCGATACCAATGCTGACAGTGGTAAATACCTCGTAGCCACTGAGTTGGAACGCAGATGTTAGAGCTTCGTGTATCCGCTCTACTACGCTTGTTACATCATTGGCATTTTGGAGATCGTCAAGCAAAATTGTAAACTCATCTCCCCCTAGACGAGCAACAGTGTCTCCAGAGCGCAGGCAATTTTCCAATCTACGAGCAAGGGCAGTTAGTAGTTGATCGCCAATTGTATGGCCGAGACTGTCGTTGACAACTTTGAAGCGATCTAGGTCTAGAAAGAGAACAGCGAATATATAGTTCGCACGTCGTTTTGCCTGCATGAGCGCACGCTCCAGCCGTTCCATAAATAAGGCGCGGTTTGGCAGACCGGTTAGTACATCGTGAAAGGCATCATGAATTAGTTGCGCCTCCGCCAGTTTTAGAGCAGTAATGTTGCGAGAAATACTTAAAACAAAAAATACTGAACCATCGCTAGCCAATTCAGGCACAAGACGGGTATGGTAATGTCTTGTTTGCTGGGCGATCGCTAAACTGCATTCAAACTCCGTTTCTTGCTTCGTTTGGAAAACTTGCTCGAGTTTGCGATCGCATATCCGGCAAAATTCTTCTGGCAGATTTAACTCTGCGTTTGTTTTGCCGATAAATGTTTCGGCTGATATTCCTGTAATGTTTTCAATAGCTGGATTAACGTAAACGTAGCGCAATTGAGGGTTAAATCTGGAAATAATATCGGGTGCATTTTCAATTAGTGCTTTGAATTCTTGCTGGCGACGCGCTAATGCCTCCAGAATTTGGTTGCGCTCGGTGATATCCTGAAAGACCAAAACTGCACCTGTGATGTTACCGTTGTCATCTTTAATCGGTGCAACACTATCATCAATTGGTATTTCTGTACCATTTTTAGCAATAAGTATCGTCTGTTCTGGTAGCTCGACAGTAACGCCAAACTGAAGGACTTGCTCTATAGGACTTTCAATTATTATACGAGTTTTTTCATGAGCAATATTGAATACTTCTGTTGCTTCTTTACCAAACGCATCTGCATAATTCCAACCCGTCAGTACCTCCGCAATTGGATTCATAAAAGTCACAGTTCCAGATTCGTCGCTAGTAATCACAGCATCTCCAATACTTTTAAGTACAGTAGTCAGCCATTGTTCATTCTGTTTTAATTTTTTTTCCGTTCGATGTTTAGAAAGAGTAATTTCAATAGTGAACTTTAACTCTTTTTCTTTGAAGGGCTTGAGAATGTAGCCAAACGGCTCTGTTACCTTGGCTCGATTCAATGTTGATTCATCTGCATTAGCAGTCAGATATATGACTGGAATATTAAAAATATTATGAATTATCTGAGCGGCCTCCACACCGTCCATATTTCCTTTGAGGTGAATATCCATTAAAACTAAATCTAGAGAATCATCTGCTGCTTTCTTAATTGCTTCTTCTCCAGAATCGGCAAGCCCCAGAACAGTGTATCCAAATTTTCTTAGCCGATTTTGTATATCCATTGCCACGATGAATTCACTAATATATTTACTGGGTTCATTTTTTTATTTAACTTATAAATTTATAGTCGGAAATATAATTTTATACTTCACTCCGTTATTGCTGCTAAAATCGATATTGCCTTGTAGCTGATGTGTTAGACCTTTTACTAATCGCAGACCTAATGATTCTGTATTGTGAAAGTCAAAATCTTGGGCAAAACCGACACCATTATCACTGATGGCAAGTGTATATAAGTTTACTTCTCTGGAGTAAAAGTCAATACAAATTTCTCCCAGTTCTGTTTGAGGAAAGGCATATTTTAGGGAATTTGAAATAAGTTCATTGATAATTAAGCCGCAAGGAATAGCTGCATCAATGACTAGAAAAACCTCCTCAACATTCATTTTCAAGGTAATATCGCTGGAATTAACGTTGTATGAATAAAATAAATTAGTTACTAAATCTTGAATATAGTCGGCAAAATTAATTCTTGCCAAGTCTTGAGATTGATACAGTTTCTCGTGGATCAGAGCCATTGATTCAATCCGGTTCTGGCTATCTTTGAATACCTCAAGGGCTTGATTGTCCTTGAGATATTCTGCTTGCAGGTTGAGCAGACTAGAAATAATCTGCAAATTATTTTTTACGCGGTGATGAATTTCTTTTAATAGCACCTCTTTTTCTTGAAGCGATGCTTTAATCTGCTCCTCTGCTTGTTTCCGCTCCCGCCTTACTAGTGCCTCGCGCAACTCGCGGGCAACAGCAGGGGTTAGTCGCGCTAAATTGCCTTTGATGATGTAGTCATGGGCACCAGCTTTCATGGCGGCGACTGCGGTATCTTCACCAATAGTTCCTGAGACAATAATGAATGGCAGGTCAAGTCCACTTTCCTTAACCTGCTTCAATGCAGCAGGGGCGCTAAAGGTGGGCATAGAATAATCGCAGATAACGATATCCCATATTTGCTCTGCGATCGCAGCTTTCATGGCTGTCGGTGTATCAATCCGTTCAAAGGTTACTTCATAGTCACCACGTTGTAGTTCACGCAGCAGCAACAAAGCCTTCTGAATCCTCAACAAGTAATACACGCAGTGGTATACCCATATAATTCGTAATTCGTAATTCGTAATTCGTAATTAAGAAAGTCAGCCTTACGTCTATAACCTGATTTTGGAGGATTGGTAGAAGCTATATTCTTGGTGGTGATTCGTTTAAGACAAACCAGTATAATCCTAGTTGTCGCACTGCTTCACTGAATTGGGAAAAGTCTACTGGTTTCCGAACATAGCTGTTGGCACCCAAGCTGTAACCATTGATTAAGTCTTGCTCCTCCTTGGACGAGGTGAGAATGACGACGGGAAGGATTTTTGTCCTGTCGTCGGTTCGCAGGTGTCGCAAAACTTCCAGACCATCCATTTTAGGCAACTTCAAATCTAGAAGGATGAGATTCGGCATAACGCTCATGTCGCGATCGGCGTACACCCCTTTACCAAAGAGATAATCTAGGGCTTCCACTCCATCGCGTGCCACTACTACCTCGTTCAGAATATTGTTTTTTTTAAGTGCGCGTAGGGTGAGCGCTTCATCGTCAGGATTATCTTCTACAAGTAAAATCATGTTGTATTCCTCTATTTAAAGGGTGAAGTAAAATGTTGCGCCTTGCTCCACTGCGCTTTGGGCCCAGACACGGCCACCATGACGGTGAACAATGCGCTGCACAGTAGCTAGTCCGATACCAGTGCCTTCAAACTCAGTCATGGCGTGCAGGCGTTGAAAAGCACCGAAGAGTTTGTCAATATAGGCCATATCGAAGCCTGTGCCATCATCACGGACAAAATATACATGGGTGTCATTTTGCTGTAAAAACCCAAATTCTATTCGGGCTTTTTGATGTTTACCTGTAAACTTCCACGCATTACCCAGCAGGTTTTCTAGGACGATCCGTAACAGATGAGTATCACCATTAGCAACCAATCCCGGCGTAATTACAAACTCTACTTGGCGTTCTGGTTGTGTTTTGTGCAACTCTGTAGCGATCGCCTCCACTAGTGCGCTGAGATCGACGTTTTCGTAACGCATCTCACTACGCGTTAATCGTGACAGATTCAGTAAATCGTCGATTAGTTGTGCCATCCGCTGGGTGGCTGCACGCACTCGTTGGAGGTAGTTTTGACCTAATGCGTCCAGCTTGTCAGCATAATCTTCTAGGAGTGCTTGGCTAAAGCCGTCGATGCTCCGCAAGGGGGCGCGCAGGTCGTGAGACACAGAATAACTAAATGCTTCTATCTCTTTGTTAGTGGCTTCGAGTTGTGCTGTGCGTTCTGCAACTCGCTGCTCAAGCTGGACGTTTAGACGTAGAATCTCTGACTCCGCCTTTTTGCGCTCATTAATTTCAGTTTGTAATTCTTCGTTAGTGTTTCTTAGTTCAGCAGTCCGTTTGCTAACCTCTATTTCTAATTCATCACGAGCCTTTTGCAAAGAATTTTCCATCCGCTTGCGTTTGACGAGTTCCTGATTGGTGATTGTGGCTGCAAAACCGACGATCGCAGAAGCGATAATGCTGCCAAAAATAGTCAGCAAAGTTGTTTGATGAGCGCTGGCGTTCGCCTTTATTGATCGCTGTTTCAACAACTTATTCTCTTCATTCTCCATAGCTGTGGTCAGCATTCGGATGTCCTCCATAATCTGCTGACCCCGATCTGTCTGAACTATTTGCAGCGCGGATTCTAAATTTTTGCTCCTGGCATTAATCGTCTGTTCAATCAAAACCAGTTTTTTAGCTATCAGGGGTTCAAGGCGATCGAGCCGCTGCTGTTGATTTGGGTTATCCGCAGTCAATTGGCGCAGAACCTGAAGTTTTTGAGCAATCTCGCCAGTTACAGTCCGATACGGTTCCAGATACCGTTCTTTGCCCGTGAGAAGATAGCCCCGTTGTCCAGTCTCTGCATCTTTGATCTCTGACATTACTTCTTTTGTCTTTTCAAGCACCTCGCGTGTATGTGTTACCCATTGAGCGTTTTCTCTATACTGAAGCAAACTAAGATATGAGATTATGCCAACACCAGTCATAATTGCGACTGCTATTACAAAACTGCCTGTATTCTTTTTGTAAATAGCCCATTCCATTTTTTACCTTCCTAGTTGAAAAAGCAGCTGCTGACTAAAGTGGTAAAAACGGTGAGCCAGCGTTTCTACGAGAGGCTGCGCGATCGCTGCGTTAGCGCCTTTAGGATCGTCACGCGTTCCCGTCTCTGAAAGAGAAGGGTGACTAGCAGTCCCACTACTTGTCATAGTTTTAGTAACTGATATCAAGTTTCTTAACTTTGAGAGCGAATTAGTTTTAATAAAGGATATCTGTATTAGTTAATGATTGTGAGCGTATATTTTCTGAGACATGAGAAGGCAAATAATAAATTTTGTTAAATTATTCAGTATATTTCCGTAGCCATTTTCACGAGATTTTCGCTTGCATAAATTATCTTAATGTGCTAAACAACCTCAGTAATTGCACTTAAAAACCTTGACTTATATTAGCTTGATATTAAATTGATTGATAAATACGTAAACTAGATATAAACATAAAGTACTGTCAGTAACCTGAAAAATTCTGCATCGTTAAGGGATTGAGCCGAAATGTTTGTCAAATAGTGCCAATTTGCTGACAAGCGTTGTCCTGTCTAGATTTTTGCCCTGAAAATCGAGCTTCCCTACTAGGGAAAGGTTATACCAATTCTGTATGAAGATGCGCTAAACCATGTTTAATGATGAGAAAGAAAAACGAACCGCATTCGCGCAGCGTCTCGTAAGAGTTGGACACAAAGAAAGAAGAAGTTAAAAGGGTTTGGCGCAGCCTCACAAAGAAATGGTATTAGGGGGTTAAGTTTTGGATGGGTTTTTCAATATGAAGTGAAAAGTCAGGACAAATTATCGGAACTGTAGTACTTGAATGTGTAGTTAACAGTACTCTTTCTACCTGTGTAGAGAACCAAATAAAAAGTAATCAGTGCATAAAACTACAAAACCTAACTGTATTTATTTATAGAGGTTCAAATACAAAAAACTCAATCTAGTTTGAAATTATCAAGGTGAAAAATTATGACAAGCTTTATTCAAGTTCACTCACACAATGATCTACTGCACCCAGTCCGCGAGTGGTTGGAAACGATAGAAATTCATAACTCCAAATTGGCTCATTTCCTATGCAAAGCTATTCCTGCTCAGTGTCCCTTTGAACGAGACATCATGCTGTTTAGCCGGAAGCTATTTCATATTCCACCTATGTGTAAATTAAATCCCCTATACGAGGAAGTGGTTGGTTTGCGTTTTAAAGCGCTCTGTTATCTTGCCGATGAATGTGGTGAAGATATCACAGCTTATTGCTGATCGCCAGTTGGATTGTTCTTCGATCGAGGCGCGATCGGTAATTGTAGATTTACGGTTGTTACTTACTCAGGTTTATACTAAGCTAACGTACACCTAATTAGATGTTTAGCTATTAAGTAGCTGACACCTCACTAAAGTGTTTCTAGACCGTATTATTGCTTACCATATCCTGCTGAAATCATTAACATCATCATGACGCACATCTTACTGATTGAAGATGAGGTCAAACTGGCACGATTTGTCGAATTGGAATTGAATTATGAAGGCTATCAAGTCAGTATTGCCTACGATGGATTGACTGCACTCACCGCAGCGCGGGAGTTGCATCTGGATTTAGTAATTTTAGACTGGATGTTGCCTGGTTTGTCGGGGTTGGAAATTTGCAGCCGCCTGCGGAGTATAGCTGAGAAAGTGCCGATAATCTTACTAACCGTGAAAGATGAAGTGAGCGATCGCATTGCAGGTTTAGACGCTGGTGCTGATGATTACCTGGTTAAACCCTTCAGCGTTGATGAATTATTAGCCAGAGTCGGCGTTCACCTCCGAAGAAGCAAGCAAGCAGAGTACACAGATGTTTTAGAATTTGAAGACCTAAGTTTAAATCGTCGCACGCGGGAAGTGTACCGAGATCGGCGGTTAATTGAGTTAACTGCTAAGGAATTTGATTTACTAGAATATTTGCTGGCCCATCCGCGACAGATAATTAGCTGCGATCGCATTTTAGAGCAAGTCTGGGGTTATGACTTCATGGGCGATGCCAACATCATTGAACCTTACATTAACTACCTGCGCCTGAAACTTGAAGCCAATAACGAAAAATGTCTCATTCAAACTGTGATCGGTGTTGGCTACACATTGCATGATTGAATTGGGTATTGGGCAAAACAGTGCTGAGTGCTGAGTGCTGAGTGCTGAGTGCTGAGTGCTGAGTGCTGAGTGCTGAGTGC
>CAXUOL010000219.1:0-9212 GCA_964252435.1 uncultured Nostoc sp. | reverse complement strand
GTCATGTTTCAACCCGCAAAAGTAGATGAGGAAATCAATCCCCAGGTTGCACAGTTGCAAAACGAACTGGAACGAAAGCGAGATGAATCATTGACACATCGGCTACGAGATAGCAATCAAGAAGAAAAACCCATCATGAATAGTCAATCTGCAATGGAGTTCGAGAAAGAAATTTTCATTTCTTATGCTTGGGGAGGAGAAAGTGAGCAATTTGTCAATCAATTAGATGAGACTTTGCAGGCAAAAGGAATCAAAATCATCAGGGACAAACGCGATTTGGTCTACAAAGGATTAATTAAAGCCTTCATGGAACGGATTGGACGCGGTAAATGTGCGATCGCAGTTATTAGTGACAAATATTTAAAGTCTCCCAATTGTATGTTTGAGCTAGTGCAAATTGCTAAAAATGGAGAGTTTTATAATCGGATTTTCCCGATTGTGTTAGCAGATGCCCAAATTTATAAACCTGTTGCAAGACTTAAATATATTAAGCATTGGGAAGACGAAATTAAAGAATTAGACGAAGGGATGAGAGAAGTTGGTGCAGCTAATTTGCAGGGATTTCGTGAAGAAATTGACCAATACACCGAGATTCGCAACACGATCGCAGAACTGACTAACCTGCTAAAAGATATGAACACGCTCACCCCTGATATTCACAGCAAATCAGAGTTTGAGTCATTGCTGAATGCGATCGCACAGCGTTTAGATGAGTAAAACTAGACTATTGGTGACGCTTTGAGGTAAAGCAATGTCTCCGACGGGCTATGCCTACGCCCTTTTAACTCGACAATTTGTGTTCTGAAGTGCAAGCTTTAAGTTCAGAAGTAGAATGATGAGGATAAAAGGTGCAACTGCGAAGATAAAAGGCTCAACTGTGAGGATTAAAGGTGCAACTTCCAGGGTTAAAGGCGCAACTTCCAGAGTTAAAGGTCAAGCGATCGCCTTTTTAACTCAACAGTTCATGCTAAAAGGTTCAACTGTCGAGTTCAGAAGTTAAACAGTGAAAGTAGAAAATAAATCTTTGGCTCTCGCCTTTTTAACTCAACAGTTCATGCTAAAAGGTTCAACTGTCGAGTTCAGAAGTTAAACAGTGAAAGTAGAAAATAAATCTTTGGCTCTTTAATTCACTTTGGAGTTTACACTGTCCAATCCTGTGTCATCAAGTTTGGAACTTTGCTAAAGTCGCTAGTGTTGCGAGTCTTAAGCCAAATCGACTTTGTAGCGTTAAAAAATAAATTTACTAGTACTGACTACCAGAGAACAGAGACAGAAAAACTCAAAACAGCGATCGCGCGAAAAGTCCAGCAGATGGTGAGGTTAAATAAAACTCGCATCAACTACCTAGACAAATTCCAGCAGATGATAGCAGAATACAATGCTGACTCACGCAACGTGCAGATATTCTTCAATGATTTGATTAACTTTGCTCAAGAATTGGGTGTTGAAGATAAAAGAGCGATCGCGGAAAATCTGATTGAAGAAGAATTAGCAATTTTTGACTTACTGACTAAACCAGAAATTAAACTCACTAGGCAAGAGGAGCAGGAAGTCAAACAAGTTGCAAGAGAATTACTGAAAACTCTCAAACAAGAGAAGTTAGTTTTAGATTGGAAGAAGAGACAGCAAACCAGAGCATCGGTGGAAGTGGCGATTAAGGATAGTTTGGATAGATTACCTCAGAGCTATTCTGCTGAACTGTATGAACAGAAGTGTCAGGAAGTTTATCAACATGTTTATGAAAACTATTCTGGACAAGGGAGTATCTATGACGCTGGTTGAATGCTGCAAAATTTAAATCACTGCTAACCTAGCACTGAGATGAGATAGCAAACTCAATACTACCCCCATATTTTAGAGGTATATTTATACAATTAATAATAGTTAATTAACAAGGTGATAATAGGTAGTGGCATTCTGTACGAAAACAACTACCTATGATCACTGTATTTTTTATTGATACAATTTTTTGTAGGCGATCGCCTATATTTTAATTCAACAAATTTATAGTTCTGGCACCTGTAGGTTACGTTTATTACCTGCGTAATGCTTGTAAATAATTTCTGGAGAGTTACCAACCCACCTTCCTACATCCTTCGCATCAATATCAGCTTCCAGGCAAAGAGTAATAAAAGTATGCCTGCATTGGTAAGGTTTGCGATATTCGCTGACTACACCCTGTTTTACAAGTTTAGTTACGATTCCATCTATATGTGTACCACGGTGATTTTTGTAACCTTTCCAGGCATGATTGAGAAAATCTCCAAAGTCTACTATGCCGCCTTTCTTGCTTCTAAAGATAAAATCATCTGGGTTACAGTTCTCAGGTTTGATAGAGTTTAAAATTTCACGTTGCTGATTATTAATCGGAAAACGTCTTTGGCTTTGAGTCTTCAATCCATCTTTGAGAGCTAGCCCTTTAGTACTGATGGTAATTGCTTGCTCAAAGGTAATGTATTTATCACTGATATGCTTCCATTGTAGAGCGATCGCTTCTGATGGTCTGCACCCAGTAAAAAATAATAATTTTACTAAAGGAGCATAGTAGTTGTAGAGTTTGCTCTCCTCAAATGCTTGAATTATGCTATCTCGTTCTTCCTTAGTGAAGGGATTAATTTCATATTCTGGCGATTCTGACTTCGGTATCTGAATATCTTTTGCCATACTTTGGAAGGGATTTGATTCAATCAACTGACTCTTAAGTGCCCAATCACAGCAAGCATTTATATTTGTCAAAGTACGTTTAGCTGCATTAGCACTGAGATTTGCAAGTAAATAGTCTCGAATTGCGATCGCATCATCTAAAGTTTTAGTTGCTAACTTAGCAATGTGATTGCGATACTTGCGGTAGTCAACTGCATAAGTAGAAGAACTAACCTGTGGTTTTTTAAATTCAGTATATTTTTCCCATAATTC
Organism: uncultured Nostoc sp.; assembly: GCA_964252435.1. Classification (GTDB taxonomy): domain Bacteria; phylum Cyanobacteriota; class Cyanobacteriia; order Cyanobacteriales; family Nostocaceae; genus Nostoc. The sequence continues at coordinate 6,296 of CAXUOL010000219.1, read as the reverse complement.
TCCCAAGTCTGGTTGGGGTTTAGGTGAAGGTGTAATTGGGGTAATTGGGGTAACGGTGCTTAATGACGCTGCTGGTTTGTACTTAACTAAACTGGCATCAAACTCTCCATAGTCAATATCTCTCTGGATTTTTGTCGCCAAAGCCGATGCTTGATGTCTTCCAAAAGGTGTATCATCGTGCCTTGTTGAAAGATAGAAACGCTTGGTTTTTAGCTCTCCAGTGGGCGTAATAATAGGATGAGAAAAAACTAATTGGAGACTGCCGTTAGAGTTCTTAATCTGCACTGAACCCCGACGGGCAATACTTTGAGATTTTTGAGATTCCATAAGGGTAATTAACTGGGGTAAAGACCTTTACCCTTCCACTTTACCCCAGTTTTACCCCAGAAATACTTATTGGGGTAAAAACCTCTACCTTACAGTTTTACCCCAGTTCTTTACCCAAACTACCCAAAATAACCCCAAAAATCTCTGAAGGCTTTGAAAACAAGCCTTTAACGCCCAATAAAAAAGGGCTTGAAAACCCTGTAGTGCTTATATTTCTTAAAAGGCGGCACCCGGATTTGAACCGGGGGTGGAGGTTTTGCAGACCTCTGCCTTACCACTTGGCTATGCCGCCACAACAAGATTCCCTGAACTACTTTAATGTTGCTAAAGTATCTTAGTAGCCATAGGGCGCTAGTTAAATCATGATAGCATAGCATTCTAAGGTAGAGATAGTAGGTTAACTGGATGTTTTTGGTAGTCTTTAGGCGAACGCTAGAAAATTCTGGTTACAGCTTGACTATATACACAAACAACTCTCAGCAGATTAAAGAGGGTTTTGAGTTGTAATTCTTCCTAACCTCTAACTCCTGACTTGTTACACTTTTACTTCATCGGCAAAATTACTCCAACGGACAAAGTGAAATGGGCCAGCGATAGAACCCCAAAGACGTTCATCGGTGTCTAAATCTCTTCCCCGGTCGAGGCTGAAAAATTCTTTAGCGTCAATCTCAAATTCGTTATCCAGATAAGTATTTTTGCCATCACGAACCACTATGCAGCCTTTACCAGGTTCAACTCTGCCTTTGAAGCTCTTACCTGTCCACTCTACAATCATGTTGCAACCTGACATTTTTTCCAATTGGTCAACAGACAACTCTTTGAGGCGTTCGGGTTCACGAGATGCACCGTAAAACTTTTGTTCTTCTTTAACGGTGTAGTGTTCAATAGCAATATAGTTTTCTGCCGGAATCAACTTCATTACCCGCATTCGATAGGGTTGATTGAGCAAAAAATCATAAGCTTGTTCGAGAAACAAACTTACCCCTGAGAACAACTCTAAGGGAAGGGGACGGATACACACGCGGATATGAGCATAAAAAGGCGGATTTTCAAAAGCTTGTTCTTGATTGCTAAAGTCAGCTGCCATCCAGCGGGCTAAGGTGGCGATATCAGTAGAATGAGTCATTACAAAACGATCGACTAGTTGCTTAAATATGATCTAGGATTATTTTGACACTCCCCTGACTCAAAAATCTTGGTTGCGATCGCAATTTTTAAATTATATCTACGATAGATGCTTTGACTGGAGAAAATTAGGCTGCTTTAGTACAAGTTAAACTGCTTACATCTTGTACTTAATAACTAGAACTGGTTAGGCATTTATTTTGGCAAAATCTTCACTTACTGTATCCTGAAGCCACATAGCTCTCAGGTAGGCTTTTCTTGTAAAGCTGGAGAAAAACTGGAGAATAGTTAGTCAATAATAGGGCATGGGGATAATCGCTAATTATCTCATGCAAATCACTCAATGTAAAGTAAAATACCCATGCTCAGGCACTTAATTGCGATCGCTACTGCCACTATACTATTTAGCAATTCCTTAACACTGGCAGAGAGTAAACCGCCGAAACCTCCTGATAAATTTCCTCCCAGCCCTCTAGAGATTACCACACCCGATCCACTGTCACCACGATCGCCCAAAGATAAACAGCCGTTAACTCTCCAAGAACGGCAAAAGTTAGAACCAGCGTTGGATGCGTTAAATCAAGAAGCGACGGCGAAACTGCAAGCAGGGGAACCGATTGCAGCGTTTGAAATTTGGAATCGAGAATTGCGTTTGCGGCGCTTTTTAGGTTCATTAGCAGAGGTGCAAGCATTATCACGAGTTGGCGCGATCGCTTGGAAGCAAAACGACGCACAAGAGGTACAATATATTACACAACGATTGCAAGCAATTCAAAAGCAAGCCCAATCTCAGAAAAAAGCTACCCCAATCGATCTAGAATTGTGGCGATCGCTAGGTGAAGCTTACAAAAATGTGCGATCGTCTAAACTGGCTATAGAAGCTTATGACCAAGTTTTGCTAGTAGTGCGACAACAAAAAGATCAAATAGCGGTATTAGAAACCCTCAAAACAATTGGAGAACTGCATTTGAGTTGGTTTGATTATCGCAAAGCTGCGCCAATCTATGAGGAATTGTTGAGTTTAGCTACATCTCTTGGCGATCGTGTAAACGAAGTAACATATCTGCAACAACTGGCTGATATTTACGAGCAGACAAACCAACCACAGCAGTCATTGAATGTACTTAACAAACTAGCAGAAATTTATGTTAATGAAAATAATCTTACAGAAATACCAGAATTAAAGCTAGCGATCGCTTCAGATTACGAATCTCTAGCTAAGAAAGATCCTAACTTACTGCTAGAAGCTTTTAAAAATTATCAAGAAGCTTATACCACTGCTTGGCAATTAAAGGAGTACGTTCGTGCTGGGGATGCTTTGCAGAAGTTAATTGCGTTGTATCGTTCGCAAGGACAAACAGAGGAGGCTTTGCAGGCTAGCGAAATTCTGGTGCAGATACAGGCGCAAGCTGCCAACTTTTACGGAATGATGCAAGCTTATGACCAAATTGGACAATTGTATCTAGAACGCAAAGAATTTCCTCAAGCACTAACAGCTTTTCAACAAGGGTTAAAACTGGCGCAACAACTCAAACATGAAGAAGCATACTTTACTGGACAAATTAAAAAACTGTCAAAAGCAAATTTTTAACAAATAGAATTCTGTAGGATTGGCGGATAGCGAGTCTGCGTACTCCTGCAAAGAAGTAAGCTACGGGCAGCGTCTCGTAAAGATTTTGAACTTGGTGGTGCAACAATTGAGTGGTAGGTTTAAATTTCCGACTCATTCATTCTGACCGGAGCAACAAAAACGTCTCCGGCTCCGCTCCTGAATTCAGAATAGCTGAATTCTTCTTTAACTGAAATTCCGGCGATCGCTTAATATAACCTTATTGCATAAAAAACTGGAAGTTATTTAAGTTTTGAACTTCCAGTCTTGCTATATAAATTGAAAGTTTAGAAACCAAAGATAATCCAGGTTGGGAGGACTAGGATTACAATAGTCGAAAGAGAAGCGTATGAGCTACTAGTTCTACCAGCCAAGGACAACAATTTCACCGTAACTTTTCTATTTCCTTTCCTGGAATTGATGTTAAGCGTTTGCAATATTTAACTAAAGCAACACCAATCACAGGATAGAAAGTTCTATCAGCATTACTCGCACCGTCTGCAGTCAGTGAAAGCTGTGTAAAATTTGGCTTGGGGGAATCCACCTCCCCAAATTCTCTTTGCTCAGACTTCCTCAGAAAAAGAACCACCAGTTGCAACGGTTGGATTATTGGTCTTGGTCTAGGAGTTATTTACTCCATGAAATGCTGACTACTTTTGTAATCAGTTTGATTTATTTCATAGTCAGAACTAATCGTTGATTTTATTTTTTAAATTAACTTGCTTGCCAAATCACCTCTATTTTAGTTTAAATTGTAGTTGTTATTAGTTTACCAATATCATTAGTATATATTTGCCATTTTGGCAGATTTTTACAAAATACTATCAAATTAATGACTGTTATAGAAAACCTGCTATGCTATAAATTTCAAATTAGCATAACAGGCTCTCAGATAATTAACTTTAGAGCAGAATTTATTGATTCCAAATACTTTTTAATTGAATCCACAGGATTTCAAAGAAGATGTCTTGAACATTTTCTGGTTTTAATGGCGATTTGATTGATGTTCGTTAATTTGCTGTGTTAATCTCTGGTCTAAAGTACCAGCACGGATTTCTGCTTTTTGCTTTCTCACTACTTCTAGATAAGCTACATCTTTTATTTTGCTTAAGCAGCTTGATGACACATTATTCTCAGATCGGGAATCATGAGTATGTTTCAGCATTTTTAGATTTTCACTTTGCTGTTGTTTTGTCCTATCTGCTTGAGAGTTCTCTTTGAGCAATCGATTGTAGGTGCGATATGGAATGTAATGGAGAGGATTATAACCACCAAATCGCAGCATTAAAACACATGCCCAGGAATACTTTCCAGCAAGAATTGCTTCAACTACTTTGTCAAATTGTTGAGCTTTCACTATCTTATCTAAGTTACTACTAATACCAGCAATGTCTTGATTCATCATAGTGTTTAGTTGTTTTGGGTGAAGTAAACTATTTTCTTCTCTGCGATTGTTGATGTTTGAATTGAGGTGTATAGACTGCACTAGCCTTTTTGCAAATCTTGAATTGCTTATGACAAATTATCAGCAATGGAGCGGTGTTTGATGTTTCCAATGGATAAAAAACCATAAGTAAATAAATTTTCTTGGTTCACATGCTTATATTTCTTACTACTGTTGAATTAGGCAATTTCCGGGAAGTTTGCATATTTTTTTAGACTAATAGAGAAAATATATTTATCTTTGAGCCTTAACAACACCACTCGTATTTATACTATTTTTTGTTGTTAATGTCATCTACTAATCTAGTATATTTATAAGTCAAATTTACTGAATATATTCCGATACTTACTTGTGTATTGTGCAGCTTTTAGTTTTGTCCTCCTTTGTAATTATTGAGGGGTGTTACCCCTCACCCGATATCATTTTAAAACCTTTATTATTGTCGAGTAACTAGAAAACAATACCATTAAATAGAATGTAAAACAACTGGTAAAAATATTAGTTGCTAGAGAATAAAACCGTTCACAGCAAGAAGATTGAACCTATTTTCCAATAAGTTCGATTAGATAATAATACTTATTAGACTTGTCTTGATTGGTTTGCAAAAACTACAGCTTTAGCGTATCTAAATATAATCTCTGTCAACCGTTCGCAAATATTTCATAACGATCAGCCAGAAATCATAAAATATATCAGTTTCAAAAATAAAATTACTGTTAGTGATAAGATAGATAGTTATAACGAGCTTTAGCTGAGTCGAGAAAAAGAGCCGCAAATGGATAACTTTACTCAAAACAATGTAGCAGGCTAAGTTTGTACAATATTAGAGAATTTAAGAATAGATAGAAAGCTAATTAACACAGAGTATTATGAAGTTAATTCAGCTGTAGTTTCTATATGAATATCTAACAAACTTATCAAATTGAGATTACAAATGTAGTAATTGGGCTAAATGGTGGTACAAGATCAAAAATCAATATGCGATCGCCTTTATAAAGAAGGGGAAGGGGGAAAGGGGACCCCACCTTCCCCTTTTCCCTTTTCCCTTTTATCTTTCAAGACAACTACACAATGAATTACTTGACAATGAGCTATCCAAGGGTTATAGTATGAGTCCACCTTACTAAGATTAGTCCTCACTAATAACGCTTCACATCCTGCAAGTTTGGGCTGCTTCTACTAAAGGCTGGTGAAATGCACCTGTAAGATTTACTGGCGTTAAGTTACGCAAGCTGTAGGGGTTTAAGCGTATGCCCCAGTGTTGGCTAATCATTGCTAAACACGCAGCGCCACAATCTGATGAACTTTGCTGTTGAGTAAAGTAATAGGCACGTCATAACCTAGCTTTTGATTGTGAACTTAGTCTGGGAACTATCAGCAATATTTATAGCTAAAGCTAGTAATATTTGCATTTTTTGAAACATTAGTCTGAAATTCTCAATGCTTCAACTCTTACCATTACTGAAATTTTCCTTCGCTTCCGGAAACACTCGGAAAATAAAATCGCAAATCTAAACTTTGCTTTTTCAGATGAAGACAGGTTAAATTTGGTAGGGACGCACATCTGTCATAGGTGTCAACTTAAGGTAAAAGTTAGGAAAGAATAAGGGTTTTTATGCCCTCATCCCCTAACCCCTTCTCCCAATATTGGGAAAAGGGGAGCTGGAGAATTTGCTCTTTTCTGGCAATTTTGGGGAGAGGGCAAAACTCATACAGTCAGAAGATTTCAGCTGAAGTTGATCAAATAGAATTCAGGAGTCAGGAGTCAGAATTCAGTATGAATTCTGTACG
>CAXUOL010000218.1:0-9231 GCA_964252435.1 uncultured Nostoc sp. | reverse complement strand
GTCTTCGGCGCAAAACTGAGAATTATCCGCGACTGTGCCAAAGAACAGAGGTGAGATATCATCTCATCGGCTTTTTCTTGAGGGTAATGGATGAGAACATCTAGGCAAATAACGGTATGGTAGCTACCACTCAATGATTCCAAATCCTGCACAGCAAAAGTGGGATTTTCGGCATTTCCCAAAGTTTGCTTTGCTCTATCCCTGCCTTCTTCTACCATTTTTTCGGAAATATCGGTGGCATAGACTTTAGCACCATCTACTGCTAAGGGAATGCTGAGACTACCGACACCACACCCAGCATCACAGATTGATAGCTCTGGTAAATTGTTATCAGCCTTCAGCCAACCGAGAACTGTATCCACAGTTTGCTGGTGTCCATTGCGGATGTCTAATTGGACTTTGTTGACTTCGCCATCGCCGTAGATTCGCTTCCAACGGTCAAACCCTGTGGAATTGAAATACTCGCGAACAATCGTTTTGTCGTCGGCTGCGTTCATAAACTTCGATTTTTAGGGGTTCCCAATGCTTAAAATTATCATTGATAGGAACCCATAAGAGCGCTCTTCCAGATTTTTCCAGATGATAGTTCGCCGATAAGCAAGGATACTTACGTACATAGAGTAACTCAGGCTGTCGAATTCCAGTCCAGACGCGCAAAATTGAAGTTGTACTGGCTTAACAAGCAAAATACTGAATTTAACTTGGGTTTTATGGCTTTTAGATATACCTTTTGCTTATAACAGCGATTTATTTTTAAATAAATATTTAAATATCCATGATTTTTGCAACCTCAAATTTCATCAAGATTTATATATATGGATATAAGAAATACCTCCTTAAGATAGAATTGAATGGCGATCGCAATATTTATACTATTAGCAATTTGATTAATTCTCTGTAACCAATATGTTGTTGAAACAGCCTTATTCGTGATGTGCGAGTCAACGCCAGTAAAAAGGGAAAAGTAAAAATAGTTGCGGCAAAAAAATTACAACAAGTTCAATAGTTAACATTCGTCATAATGCTGGTAATACTGTTTAGAGAGCAAGTAGAGCCTGCAATTTGTAAAAATAGGGACAAAAAGATGAAAAACTTCAAATATATTTTGATGGTAGTTGTATTACTCGCAAGTTTAGTATTTGCTCAACCTTCACTAGCCGATCGCCCGGAATATAGCAAAAATCCTGATTATATAACACTGACTCAACAAGTGAATATTTTGAAAATGGCGGAAAAAACACAAACTCAATTAGAGGGCTATACACCAGAGCAAATCGACCAGAAAATCAACGAGTTAGAGTTGCAAAAATATGCCTTTGAGTCAGGAATTGATTGGGGTCAGTGTACTAATCAAACAGGTAAGACTCTAGCTATCTACGGCCCAGAACCAAATATTGACGATGATGAATATTCCGAGGGGGCTGCACTGTATTTTCTGGGTAATGGCCAGACAACTAAAGATAGATGGAATTGTAAAGGAGTTTATCTAGCAAATGACTCTACAGCCCTTACTTTGGGAAGAGACAAACAAGGGCAAGAATTGGCGGGTGGCTTTGTGATTAAGGTTCCAAATGGAACTAACTTGGTTTTAAAGACAAATCCAGATACTGGGGTGATTGAATTCAATCAAGCTGGTACTAAAATCTTGAAAAGCGGTGAAGTGAATTGGTTTATCCCGAATGTATCGCAAAACATTATAGATGCACGAGCGATGAATGCACCTACCAAAAAAGCATAGAAAAGATATAGCGGTTTCCATTCAAATGCGGTACAACATTATATCGTGGGGTGTAGGGGCACGGCAGTGCCCATTAGTGTCAACTTAAGCTGAAACTCTTTTGAAACCTCGTTTCCAGCCAGAGGCTGGAAATGCTGCTCTTGACGGCTCTGCCGCCAGCAAGGGAGGCGGAGCCTCTAGAACGGCATTCCCAGTCGGAGACTGGGAACGAGACAAACGAGACACGAGACAACATCTAAAAGCTTGTTCTAGGCTGGCTTTCACGTTAAGTTGACACCAATGGGCAGTGCCGTGCCCCTACGGGTGTAACTCACACAAACGAAAAACGCTATACAATAGCTAACTAGCTATCTCCTTCCCTTTGCCAAAACTGCCGTAAAATTTCCCCTGGTTTTCTATCCCAGGTGTCGATATGCTCGTATATCAAATTATCTTGATTGAGTTTATACGTTGAATAGCCATTAAAAAGCAACCCTGCTTTCCAGGGAACGCGCAACACTCCCCGCACCGTCCACTTTGCTAAAATCGTGTCTTCGGCTGACTGATAAACTTCATGCACATCAAAGTAAATTTGAGTAAAAAATAGCCGCGCGTGAAATCGTAAAGTCCAAAATATAATGCGATAATTAAATTTATATTTGAATGTATTCACTGGGTCTTTAAAATAGATATCCTGTGTATAAATGTCATAAGAAATATCTTTTTCAAAAAGTGTCGGTAAATCTTCTTTTAAAGTATTAATTACCTTTTCCACTGGCAATTTATATTCCACGTGCCTTTTCCCTTAAAAAATCTTTTTTAACAAATTTTCCACTCCTGACCAAATAGAAGATGTCGTCTTGTGACTCACACCACCTGCACTCAAATTTAACAGAGTGGGAAATGATGCAGATTTAGCATAAGGCCCGTTTCGCAAAACTTTAGCAAGGGTATTGTTATTCTCGCGCAAACCTTCGTAAAAAAAGAATACCTCTCCTTGAATGCCAAGTTGACGATTGTATTCAATTGCCTGCACCAGATATTCTGGACTAATACAGTAAGAGCCAAGCTTCATCAGTATTCCCGGTGCTAACTTGGGCAGTGTCGTATCTGTAAACTGCTGGTTTACCAGTTTATCAGCGATCGCAGCGTAACTCCTAAAGTCACGGCGATAAATCTGCGGCTGAATCATATCGACTATTCCCCGCTTCAGCCATCTGGGTGAGTCTTGCAGATATTCCTGGAATGCCCAATCATAAATATTAGGTGCGATCGCTACTAATAAATTAGGATTTACCGCTTTCACCTCCTGATAGAGACGCGCCAAAAACTCAGTGAGAATATCTGCACGCCACTGTAACCATTGCCTATCCTTGTGGTTATGTGGTGGATTGCGATCAAATTCCTGGCGATAGCGGCTGACGGTTCCCTGATCATAGCCACCTTCAGAGGGTAATGCTGGCAAGCGATCGTCTCCTTGAATACCATCCACATCATAATTCTTTACAACTTCCAGCACCAAGTTCAACAAGAATTCTTGCACTTGTGCATCGAGGGCATTTAACCACTCAAAGCCGTTTTTCTTCAGTAAGTTACCGTTGCGATCGCGCGCAGCCCATTCCGGCTTTTTCTGTAAAAGTATACCACCATTTAAATTGTAGGAACTGGCAAAACCGTATTCAAACCAAGGAATAACTTTCAATCCAACTCGCCGCGCTTCAATTACCACTTCTTCTAAAGGGTCACGACCTACAGACATCGGGTCAATTTCGTCGATTCCAAAGGTCTGCTGCATTGTTTGACTGGGATATAAAGTTACTGCCTTATTCCAAACAACGGGAAACACCACATTAAATCCCGTCTCGGCCAGGAAATCCATCGCCTCAGCAATACGTTCCTTCGATCTGAGAACTTTACTATCAGTGGTGGTCAGCCAGATACCACGGGTTTCAATTATTGCCATTTCTATAAATTCAAATTCTCGGCACTGCACCATCTAAACATTGACTAGCCGACGATACCGCGCCTGTATTATTGTGTAAATCCCATAAGCAACTAAACCTAGTGCCACAATACCCAAAAGCCATGCTCCGTTAGGCTGTTGCGCTAGCGTCTGTAATACTTCATCCAAACCTTCTGCGGTAGCGGCGTTCGACTGTTTTGCTGCTTCAATTAAAAACCAACCGATAATGCAAAATACTATACCCCGTGCCGCTAAACCAAATCTGGAAACCCTCATTACCCATTGGGCTTGTGTGTTGCTTAACTCAGTTAAATTAAGTTCTTTACGAAATTTGCCACTAAAAGCTTGATAAAACTGATAGAAACTTAGAGCAATTACAAACGCCCCCAAAGTTCCAACCAACCATTGACCAAAGGGTTGAGAAAGCAAACGTGCTGTCCAATCTTCAGTAGAATCACTACTATTTTTACCCCTGCCTGTACCCATAACGATTTGCACAGCACTTAAGGCTAAACTTGCATAAATCAAGCCATTAACTGCGTAACCAATTCGCACCGCCAAACCTTTGGCATCATTACCTTTATTTTCTGGGTCTTTAATTGCTTGTACAAAACGCCAGATTACGTATCCAATTAGGCCAATTGCAACTAAAGCCAGCAAAAATTTCCCAAATGGCTGGTTGACAATTGTTTGGAGAGCGCCTTGGGTATCAGTTGTTTTACCACCCCTGCCAAAAGCTGCCTGTGCTGCCAGTAGTCCAACTATACCGTAAACTACTCCCTTGGAAACATAGCCAAATCGTCCCAGTCGCTCAACCCACAATGAAGCATGGTTTGTCAACTGTTGTGTCATGGTAGTTGTTGGTAGTTGGAGAAAATTATATCTACCTTTTACCAAATTTTACTCACAATTCACATCTATCCCAAGGCAAATTATCTAATATTTTTGCAAAAAATTTTTAGATAATACTGACTTTTAATAGATGTGAGGCTGCTTAAAATAATATTACAGTTATTAAGTACAGGATTATTATTTAGTATTTTTTAATGCTGAATTTAGATTAATTATGTCTTTAAGAGAAAGTTCTTGGAAACACGAATATATAACTACCAATGGGGTAAAACTACATTATGTCACCCAAGGTGAAGGGCCATTAATGTTGATGTTGCATGGGTTTCCTGAGTTTTGGTACTCATGGCGGCATCAAATACCAGAATTTGCCCAAAATTTTAAAGTTGTCGCCGTTGACTTGCGTGGTTACAACGATAGTGATAAACCAAATGAGCAATTAGCTTATGTAATGAAGGAGTTTATCAAAGATGTTGAGGGAGTAATTAAAGGATTAGGATACCAAAAATGTGTATTAGTTGGACATGATTGGGGTGGTGCGATCGCTTGGGCTTTTGCTTATGCTTATCCCGAAATGGTAGAGCAATTAATTATCCTTAATATGCCTCATCCTGCCAAATTTGCCCAAGGCTTACGCACTCTCCAACAGTTGCAGCGAAGTTACTATATCTTCCTCTTTCAACTACCTTGGATGCCAGAATTCTTTTTACAATCTTCAGACTACCAAGCAATTGAAACAATTTTTAAAGGTACAGCAGTTAACAAAAGTGCTTTCACTAAAGCGGATATTGACGCATATAAAGATGCTGCTGCGAAACGCGGTGCCCTCACAGCAATGTTGAACTACTACCGCAATGTTTTTCAGCAGAGAATGCTAAATCCAAATAGAGGCGTTCTGGAAGTGCCAACACTGATGATTTGGGGAGAAAACGACACTGCCCTTGGCAAGGAACTAACCGACGATACCGCAGTTTATCTCAGGGATTTTCAAATCAAGTACATTCCTAATTGTGGCCATTGGGTGCAGCAAGAACAGCCAGAATTGGTTAATCAGTATATGCGAGAATTTTTGAGGACTTAAACTAAACATCAATTGCTCAAGAAAGTATAAATACTCATTAAATTACCTATAGCAAGTAGCGCCTGTTTTTACTTTTAAAAAGATTTAATAGTGATTTAACAGTAGGCATTTTTGAGGATTTATTGGCTAAAAATAGTCAAAAAATCGGAATTAATGGCATTTTTGAGATAACTTTTATCTGTGTTTTAGATCGCAATCAATTTGTTAGGAGATAGATTGTCACAAGATACATTGACCTCACGAAGTTTAGTGAGATAATAGAACTGTGAGGGACAGAACGGACGCAACTCGATTATTAAGGGGGAAAATTATGAAACTCCAGCTATTAGCGGCCATGGCCTTAGCAACACCCCTATTTTTCGCTAGCTCGGTTAGAGCCGAGAATCCACAGGATTTACAAAAGCTGCTTTCAACTGGGGAATGTGTTAAGTGCGATCTATCAGGAGCTAATCTCAGTGGTGCTCATTTAATTGGTGCTGACTTGAGAGGCTCGAAGCTCCAAGGAGCTAAACTTGTAGGAGCTAACCTCGAAGGTGCTGACTTAACTGGTGCAAACTTAGCAGGTGCTAACCTAACATCGGCTTATGTAAGTAATGTGAATTTGAAGCAAGTCAATCTCAACGGAGTAAATTTTACTCGTGCTACGATTCACGATTCTAATGTGTATCAAGCATCAATGAACGATCTAAATCTTACTGATGCAGAAATATTTAACACTGGAATAGGGATTGGTGGAGAAGACGCTGAAATTCCTGATTGGAAATAAGCCCAACTGAGTACACAGCTTAAAATCAATACAACATAGGTTTTGGCGGGTTTTAAATCAAATAAACTAGTTTTTTGCCAGAATTACCCTTAAAACCTGCCTCTACAGAAATATTAAGAAAAATGAAACCCCTCTGCGTTGTAATCACTTTACTATGGCAAAAGCAGAGGGGATTTCTTTTTGCGATCGCGCTGATATCTACACAAAAAAGTGCAAGCAATTAAAATCTCAAAATCTTTACTATTTCCCATTAGAGGACTTTACTAGCCTTAATTGAAAATCAGGGTTTCGGCTATTATTTGGGTAAGTTGTGTTTATGCGCAAATAAGGTTTTTTCGCTAGATGCAGCCGGACTCTATTGATGTGGCGCGATTTTTGCATAAGAGTATTGTTACCTCTCCATAGCTCACAAAATATCAGTAAAATATGCAAAAACAGCAAACACCTTAATTTTACCCAAGGGATTGCTCAACACTGCCATTGGTGTTGGCTGGGTTTGTGGTTAAAAGTGCTGGTTACAATATTGGTTTTTTGATTTTAGCAGCGATGCCTGCGGCGGGCTATGCCTACGCAGTTGTCGCTTTAGCTTTTGGTTCTGTGTACCTGAAACAAAAACAGGAGTCAATAGAAAAGCATCACGTCAAACGGCTTAGGGCAGTCATTAGTCATTAGTCCAAGAGAAACCACGCCCACTCTTTAACGTGGTTTGAATTAGTCCTATGAAAGACAAAGTTTTTTTACCCACAAAGGGTGGGGTATGCACTAAAATCCAATGACCAATGACCAATGACTACTTAATCAAAAGCATCTAGCAAAATCATGATTGTTTTCAGATACATCATTATTGGGCTGACTTATATAGGTTTGGGTTTAGGATATCTACCTGGTTTGCGGATGAACCGAGCCAGTATTGCTTTAGTTGGTGCATCTTTACTGATGGCTTTCGGAGTATTAGACCTCAAAGAAGCATGGCTTGCCATAGATTATAAAACGCTGATTTTCCTGTTTGGCATGATGGTAATCAGCACAAACTTAGCTTACGCTGGTTTTTTCCAATTAACCCTTGATACAGTTACACACTTTACCCGCAGCCCTTTGGGTTTGCTGATTGTTTTAACTTTTGGCAGTGGAATTCTCTCTGCTTTTTTTCTGAATGATACCATTGCTCTAATTTTGACTCCTTTAGTTCTTGGTTTAACCCAAACTTTGAACCTCAATCCTATTCCTTACTTACTTGCCTTGGCAGGAGCAACTAATTTAGGTTCAGTAGCTACCTTAAGTGGTAATCCGCAAAATATTTTAATTGGTTCGTTCTCTGGTATCAGCTATCTCGATTTTGCGAAAGCATTGACTCCCATCGCATTAGTAAGTTTGTTGATCCAAATTGGGTTATTGTGGTGGCTTTATCCTGATGTCCGTTCTACTAAGTCTTGTCTGAGTGTAACCCCCGTGCGTTACCGCATATTTAAACCGTTGCTTACTAAAAGCCTATTAATAACAGGAGGACTATTAATTGCATTCTTAATTGGGATGCCCCCAGCCCAAGCAACACTTGTAGCTGCCAGTTTACTATTCATTACTAGGCGAATCAAACCGCAACGAGTTTTAAATAAAGTAGATTGGGATTTACTGGTGATGTTTTCTGGACTATTTATTGTTACCACTGGAGTGGAAAAATTAGGAATCTTGAATTTATTTAGCGGTTTAGTTTATACTCCCTTGAGTATATTAGGAATTACTGCTCTGCTTTCAAATTTAGTTTCCAATGTTCCCGCAGTATTGTTATTACAACATTTACTTCCCCATCCAGACACAAAAATCTGGTTACTATTAGCAGCAGGATCTACCTTAGCAGGTAATCTAACTTTGTTAGGTTCAGTTGCTAACTTAATTGTTGCTGAGGCTGTTGCAAAACTTGGTTATCAGTTATCATTTTGGGAACATTTACGTTTTGGTCTACCGTTAACTGTACTGACTCTCATTCTGGCTTATTTTTGGATTTAGTTATTTGTCATTTGTCAACGGTACGCTGAACGAACATGGTTAGAGTATTCTGAATTCTGACTCCTGACTCCTGACTCCTGACTCCTGTTTTATTTTTCAATATTCAAGTGGTTACTAAAAAATAAAGGTATTAGTAACTTGTCAAGTTACTAATACCCTCACGTAGATAAACTAAGTTTTTGCAGTAGCCTATACAGCGGATTTCAAGTTAGTGAAGTACACAAGCTAAGTCTCAAAGCCAGGTATAAAGCCTGTTTTACTTCTGAATTCTGACCGGAGGCGGAGCGTCTCCGGCTCCGCTCCTGAATTCTGAATTCTGCTGTAAGTCTAAGTTACTGCCTGAGCAACTACTGCCGAAAGTGACTCATTCGCTGCTTGCTTCAACAATTCGGCTTTATCGGTCTGTTCCCAAGGCAAGTCTAAATCAGCCCGCCCAAAATGACCGTAAGCCGCGACGTCCTGATAAAAACGTCCGCCTCGTTCACTTGGTAAGTTGCGTAAGTTGAAGGTATGGATAATCCCTGCTGGACGGAGTTCAAAGTGCTTGTTAATTAATTCCAGTAAGGTTTCTTCATCCACTTTGCCAGTGCCAAAGGTATCCACTAGGATACTTGTTGGTCGTGCTACGCCAATAGCATAAGATAGCTGGATTTCAACTTTTTCTGCTAACCCGGCAGCGACAATATTTTTCGCTACATAGCGAGCCGCATAAGCAGCAGAACGGTCTACCTTTGTGGGGTCTTTGCCAGAAAAAGCGCCGCCACCATGTCGTGAATAGCCACCGTAGGTATCAACGATTATTTTCCGTCCTGTCAGACCAGAGTCTCCTTGAGGGCCACCAACGACAAATT
>CAXUOL010000217.1:6135-9258 GCA_964252435.1 uncultured Nostoc sp. | reverse complement strand
TCTTTACTGACAATAAGTAGTGAATTCCCTACTCCCTACTCCCCTTTCAGGAAGCAATTACCTTTTGCAGTTCACCAGTGACATCTTCTTGGGACTGATTACCATTAACTGTTAGAAGTTTTTTGCGATCGCCGTAATAATCAATTAAAGGTGCAGTTTCAGCGCGGTACACTTCTAAACGACGACGAATCACCTCTTCGGTATCATCTTTTCGTCCTCTAGCTAGCAAACGTGCGATGACAATTTCATCTGGTGCATCTAGATTGACTACCCTTTCGCCGCCTTGATGTATTGCTTCCAGTAACTTCTCCAGAAAAGCTGCTTGGGTCACTTTTCGGGGAAATCCATCAAGAATCCAACCATTTTTGGCATCTGGTCGATCGAGGCGCTCCTGTACCAAGTCCTGCACTAGCTGGTCGGGTACTAACTCGCCGCTATCAACATAACTTTGAGCCTTAATTCCTAAAGGAGTTTGCTCTTTCATGGCTTGTCTTAATATTTCACCAGTAGAAATATGGGGAATATTCAAGTGTTCAGCCAAGGTTTGAGCTTGTGTTCCTTTACCCGCTCCAGGTGGCCCCAAGAAGATTAGTCGCGTCACTATTATTTCACCATTCCTTCATAGCGCTGAGAGATAACATAGGTTTGGACTTGTTTGGCTGTCTCAATTGCCACACCAACTAAAATTAACAACGAGGTTGCACCGATTCCCCGAAAAGTTTTCACATTCAAAGCGCTTTCCACAGCTGTGGGGATAATCGCAACAAAGCCTAAAAAGATCGCACCCAAAAGAGTTAGTCGGTTGGAAACGCGTTCGATATACTCGCTAGTTGCCTTGCCGGGACGAATTCCAGGAATACTAGAACCCATTTTCTTCAAGTTCTGCGCCACATCTACTGGGTTGAGAATCAACGAAGAATAGAAGTAGCTGAAGAAAACAATGGAAATCATGTAGACCAAGGCATAGACCCAGGAGCTAGAACCGCTTGGACTCAAATAAGTGTTAACTATATTTGCCAAATCGGCATTTTTAGTAAAATTGGCGATTAGCAGTGGCAAACTGAGGATGGCAGCAGCAAAAATAATTGGCATTACGCCGCCTTGATTTAGCCGCAGGGGCAGATAACTACGCTGCTCTGCCAAAACTCGCCGACCTACTTGGCGACGGGCCGAAATAATAGGGATGCGGCGCATTCCTTCTTGGACAATCACAATACCAACAATTGTTGCTAGGAAAACTAAAATCAGGACAATCACTCGACCTACCGCCTCTCGACCGCCAACTTGCACCAAGTCGATGGTATCGCCTAAAGCTTTTGGTAATGAGGCGACAATGTTGACAAAAATCAACAATGATGCTCCATTACCAATGCCCCGTTCTGTAATCAGTTCTGATGCCCACATGACAAACATTGAACCAGCAGTCAGAGCGATCGCAGTTTCAGCGACAAATATGGGACCTGGTTTTAAGGCGAATTGCTGGAGGAATAATGCTGAAAAAGCTGTACTTTGTAGAATTGCCCAACCTACAGTGACATAGCGGGTAATTTGCGATATTTTTCGCCGACCGGCTTCCCCTTCATTTTTCTGTAAATTTTCTAAAGATGGAATCGCCGCAGTCAGCAATTGGATGATAATAGACGCATTAATGAAGGGCAAAATCCCTAAAGCAAAGACTCCCAAGGTCGAAAGTCCTCGCCCAGAAAATATATCTAATAAGCCAAATATGGAATTACTCCCCGATATGGCTTCGGCAAATCTCGGTCTATCAATTCCTGGGACGGGTAAGAAGATACCCAGGCGAACCAAAATCAAAATACCGACAGTGACAAGCAGCCTACCTCTGAGGCCAGCTGCCTGTGCCATCTGCATAAAAGTTTCTTGAGCCGTTGGGGCTTTATCTCGACTGATCATAGAGTGCTACCTTTATAGTGAACCAAGCACTGGCAGCGAGTTGGCTTGCATTTAAGTGTGCTGTTCCGGCTCACTCATAAGACTTCACAACTCCCCCCAGCTGCCTCAATTTTGCTACGAGCTGAACCTGTGAAAGCTGCCGCTTGTACTTTGAGCGGAATGCTCAATTCCCCGTTACCTAAAATTTTCAATGGCCCTTTGACAGCAGTCAGGATACCTGCGGCTTTCAATGAGGTCAAAGTTACTTCCGTATTAGCGGGAAGGGAGGCTAGCTTCTCTACATTAATCGTAGTGTAAATCTTCTGATTAATAATCGGAAAGCCCTTCAGCTTAGGTAAGCGACGGTACAACGGCTGTTGACCACCTTCAAAACCTGGTCGAGTCCCACTACCAGAACGAGATTTTTGACCCCGCATACCTAGACCGGCACTAGCACCTTGACCAGCAGAAATACCTCTGGCTACACGGCGCTTGCGTTTCTTTGAGCCTTTTTGCGGCTTAACATCATGGAGTCTCATAATTTATCAAGTTCTCATTTGTCATTTGTCATTTGTCTTTTGTCATTTGTCCTTTGTTATTCACTAATGACCATTGTGCAGACGCAATTAATCGCGTCTCTACTGACCATTGTATAGACGCGATTAATCGCGTCTCTACTACTGACTAATGACTAAATTAGATGTAGAGATTTTGAATAGGAATACCGCGATCTTCGGCGACTTCAGAAAGGGTACGCAGTGTAGATAAGGCATTAACTGCGGCTCTAGCATTATTGAGCGGATTGTTGGAGCCTAGTTGTTTAGCTAAGACGTTACGAACTCCTGCTAATTCCAACACAGTTCGCACAGCACCACCTGCAATTACCCCAGTACCAGGTGCGGCTGGACGCATAATTACTTTTGCACCGCCACCAACACCATCAATGGGATGGGGGATGGAGTTGGATTTGGTGATTGGGATATCAATGAGGTGTTTTTTGCCGTCAGCTACGCCTTTTTTGACGGCGCCAATTACATCTGAGGCTTTGCCTACTCCTACACCAACTTGGCCGCGTTCGTTACCAACGACAACGATCGCTCTAAAGCTGAGTTTTTTACCACCTTTGACCACTTTACTTACGCGTCGGATTTGAATAACCCGCTCTTGCCAAGTGGTTTCTTCTTTTTTGGCACGCTTTGTTCTACTTTTACGCTCTGTTGCCATAATTTA
>CAXUOL010000217.1:2225-6035 GCA_964252435.1 uncultured Nostoc sp. | reverse complement strand
AATGACTAATGACCAATGACTTTAGAAATCTAAACCAGCTTCGCGTGCTGCATCAGCTAGTGCTTTGACACGACCATGATATAAGTTACCACCGCGATCAAAGACTACTTTGGTGATACCTTTTTCTAGCGATCGCACTGCGATCAACTTACCAACTTGTACCGATGCATCGCGGTTTGCACATGACGCTAAACTAGATTTCAACTCTGGTTCTACAGTCGATGCGGCGACGATGGTTTGATGCTGAGTATCATCAATTATCTGGGCATAAATATGCTCATTCGAACGGAATACTGCTAAACGCGGACGTTCTGGGGAGCCAATAACTTTGCCGCGAACACGTCGATGACGACGGTTTTTTGATTCTCTACGAGTAAGTTTCATTTCTACTTCTTACCACCCTTACCAGTCTTACCAGCTTTTCGTCTGACCACTTCACCGGCATAGCGAATGCCTTTACCTTTGTAAGGTTCTGGTGGACGAACGGCACGAATTTTGGCGGCTGTGTTACCGACGATTTCTTTGTCATAGCCGCTGACAATGACGTTAGTAGTACCTTCTACAGCAAACTGAATCCCTTCTGGTGGTTCAATTTGCACCTGATGACTGTAACCCATATTTAAAACTAGGTTACGCCCTTGAATTTGTGCCCTGTAACCAACACCTTGGATTTCCAAACGGCGCTGAAAACCTTGGGAAACTCCTTCGACCATGTTGGCAACTAAAGTCCGGCTCAAGCCGTGCAGTTGCTTTGAGGTGCGAGTTTCATCCCGACGATTTACGTGTAATATTTCCCCCTCTTGAGAGAGTGAGACATTATCTCTGAGAGTGCGAGAAAGTTCTCCTTTCGGGCCTTTCACCACAATATTCGTACCATTGATCGCCACTTGAACTTTGGCGGGAATAGTAATTGGACGTTTACCAATACGAGACATGACTTTTGTCCTTTATCTGTTATGAGTTATGAGTTATGAGTTTTTATAACTAACTTTTCACTTCTCACTCCTAACTCCTCACTTAATAGTGACTACCAAACGTAACAAAGTACTTCGCCACCCAAGTTTTGACGCCGCGCTTCGCGGTCAGTCATAATGCCACTGGATGTAGAAATAATGGCAATGCCAATGCCACCTAGTACTCTTGGTAATTCTTTTCGATTGGAATAAACACGCAAGCCAGGCTTACTGACCCGCTTTAAGGCGGTGATCAGAGGCTGACGGTTTTTACCTTTGTATTTCAGGGAAATCACCAGATTGCGTTTTACCCCTTCTTCTGCTTCTTCGATTTCAGCAATAAAGCCTTCCTCCCGTAGCACTTTGGCAATGCTTCGGGTCAATTTTGTCGCTGGCACTTGTGTTGTTTGATGCCGCGCCAGGTTGGCATTGCGGATGCGCGTCAGCATATCTGCAATTGTGTCGTTAGCCGCCATCGTTCCCTCTATAGATGAACTTATTGATCGCGAAAGGGCATTCCTAATTCTTTAAGTAAGGCGCGTCCCTCTTCGTCGTTTGTTGCTGTGGTGATGATGGAAATATCCATCCCACGCACTTGATCGATGCTGTCGTATTCGACTTCTGGAAAAATTAGCTGTTCTCTCACACCTAGAGTATAGTTACCGCGTCCGTCAAAGCTTTTAGGGCTAACGCCGCGAAAATCTCGAATTCTGGGTAATGACAAACTAACTAGTCTGTCGAAAAAGGCATACATCCGTTCGGATCTGAGTGTTACCATGATCCCCACAGGCATACCTTGACGAATCTTAAAGCCAGCGATCGCCTTTTTCGCCCGTGTCACCACTGGTTTTTGACCTGTTACCACGGCAATCTCGTTGATGGATGCCTCTAGAGACTTCGCATTTTGAGCCGCTTCACCCAAACCTCGGTTAATCGTAACCTTTACCAACTTCGGTACTTGATGAACGTTGGTATATTGAAACTGATCGATCAGTTTGGGGACGATTGTCTCTTGATATAAGGTTTTGAGTCTTGTTGTCGCCATAGTTTTTTGTCCTGATATCCCTGGGCTTGGTCAGGGAACAAAGTTATGAGTTATGAGTTATGAGTTATGAGTTATGAGTTATGAGTTAAATTTAATTCCTAACTCTTAATTCTTAACTTTTAACTATTTATCCAGAATTTCGCCAGTTTTCTTGAGTTTTCTGACCTTTTTACCTTCTGAGGTAAAGGTGTAACCAATACGACTGGCAACGTTTTGCTTGCTGGAATAAAGCATTACATTGGAGCTATGAATCGGGAATTCTTGGGTGATAATTCGCCCTGATTCCCCTTCTTGCTGGGGTTTGACGTGCTTGGTCTTGATGTTGACACCTTTGACGATGACTTTACTCAGTTGAGGAAGTGCTTGGATAATTTCACCAACCTTTCCTTTGTCTTTGCCAGCAATCACTTGTACGGTGTCGCCAGTTTTGACGTGCATTTTGTGGAATATTTTGGGCGTACCCTGTTTGGTTGCCATTAAAGCACCTCCGGAGCCAGAGAAACAATTTTGGTAAAGTTTTTATCGCGCAGTTCCCGGGCAACTGGACCAAAAACCCGTGTGCCTCTGGGATTACCGTCTTTGTTGATGATTACAGCAGCATTATCATCAAAGCGAATACTCATGCCGCTGTCACGATTTACAGCTTTCCGAGTCCTGACAATTACTGCTTCCACAACATCAGACTTTTTTACAGCCATGTTGGGTGTAGCATCTTTGACAACTGCGATAATTTTATCGCCGATAAAACCATAACGACGGTTGCCTCCACCCAAGACGCGGATGCACATTAGTTTGCGGGCGCCGCTATTATCTGCGACATTCAGGTAAGTCTGGGGTTGAATCACAATTATTCTTCCTTGTAATGTTGTTAGTGTCTAACAACGATGAGGTTTAAGTAGGCTTGACGTTCAGGACTTCTGTGATTTTCCAGCGCTTGGTTTTACTCAGGGGTCTAGTTTCCTGAATGCGAACGCGATCGCCTACTTTACACTGATTTTCTTCATCGTGAACCTTATATCGTTGGGTGTTAACCACAATCTTGCCGTACTTGGGGTGAGGAGCGCGGTTTTCTATGGCGACTACCACAGTTTTTTGCATTTTATCGCTCACTACCAAGCCAACTCGTTCTTTAACTGCCATAATCTCCTACTTTTTTTCTTTAGCCGATTGATTTGCTGCCCGTTTGCGTTCTGTTTCTAGCGTCAGCAATTGGGCTAGGCGGTGGCGCATTTGTCGGAACTGGTGGGGTTTTTCTAATTGTCTGGTGGCTTTTTGCAAGCGCAACTGAAATAATTGTCTTTTGATGGCGACGATTTCATCAGATAGCTTCTCGTCACTTAATTCTCTAGCTTCTGAAATCTTGGGAAGAGGCATAAGCTACTCCTGCTCTTGTGGTTGAGAGCGCACAATAAACTTGGTTTTGATGGGCAGTTTAAATGAAGCCAAACGCATCGCTTCACGGGCGATTTCTTCAGAAACCCCACCGATTTCAAACAAAATTCGTCCTGGCTTGACTACAGCTACCCAAAACTCTGGATTACCTTTACCAGAACCCATCCGGGTTTCAGCAGCACGCATGGTTACAGGTTTATCAGGGAAAATCCGAATCCAGATTTGTCCACCCCGACGAATATAACGAGTCATTGCCCGACGGGAAGCCTCGATTTGACGCGAGGTAATCCAAGCAGGTTCTTGAGCTTGGAGTGCAAAATCACCGAAGTTGAGGGTACTACCACGGCTGGCTAGTCCTTCCATCCGTCCCCGCTGTTGTTTGCGGAATTTAGTTCTTCTAGGGCTTAACATGGTTTGTCA
>CAXUOL010000217.1:0-2125 GCA_964252435.1 uncultured Nostoc sp. | reverse complement strand
ACTAATGACTAATGACTAATGACGATTTATCCTTCATTTGAGCGGTCTTCAAATTGCTGGCGACGACGTTGTTGTTGACGGCGACGGGGATCGCGATCGCGTTCGCGGGGGTCACGTTCGCGATCGCGGTTTGCTGGTGGTAACGGAGTTTCTTCCTGTCCAGGAATAATTTCTCCCTTAAACACCCATACTTTGATACCCAAAATGCCGTAAACAGTTTTTGCTGTGCAATAAGAGTAGTCAATGTCAGCCCGTAAGGTATGTAAAGGTACTCTACCTTCACGAGTCCACTCTGTCCGGGCAATTTCTGCACCGTTGAGGCGACCGCTAACTTGGATTTTAATACCTTGAACACCAGCGCGTTGGGCACGTTGAATCGATTGCCGCACTACCCGCCGAAAGGAAACCCGACGTTCCAATTGTTGAGCAATGTATTCGGCAATTAGGTAGGCATCAGCATCAACCCGTTGAACTTCAACTACGTTAATCCGAATTTGACGATTACTACCCAATAATCCTTGGAGTCCGGTACGTAAGGATTCAATACCTTGTCCACCGCGACCCACTACTACCCCAGGTCTAGCTGTGCGTACTTCTAAGTCGATTTGGTCAGCTTTGCGCTCAATCCGCACTTCGGAAATTCCGGCGTTGTTTTGAGCCTGTCTACCCAGCTTTTGTTCTATGTATTGACGGAGTTTGTAATCTTCTTGGAGAAGTTCTGGATAGCGGTCAGGAACAGCAAACCAACGGGATTGATGTTCATGTGTAATACCCAGGCGAAAACCAACTGGATGAATCTTCTGTCCCACGAATGCTTCCTCTAAAATTTCTGACTTTACGCAATTTATTCGTGTAAAAAAAGCTTATTTTTCTGGGGCGGCTGCAACAGCCACAGTAATATGACACGTCGGCTTGCGAATTTGGTAAGCTCGACCTTGCGCTCTTGGTTGGAAGCGCTTCAACGGCGGCCCTTGATCGGCATAAGCCTGAGTAATCACTAGTTGAGTTCGATCTAACCCAGCGTTGTGTTCGGCATTGGCAGCAGCGCTTCTGAGAACCTTCAAGATGGGTTCAGTGGCGCGATAGGGCATGAATTCCAGGATGATTAACGCTTCTCGGTAAGATCGCCCGCGGATTTGATCGAGTACCCGACGCACTTTGTAGGCCGAGATACGGATAAAACGAGCGATCGCTTTTACTTCAGTAGTATTAGTAGCCATAATTTTCTCCAATTTTGTCCTTCGTCCTTTATCCTTTGTCCTTTGTCCTTTGTCGAAAGCTAATAACTAATGACTAATGACTAATGACAAATGACCAATGACTAATAACTACCTACCCGCTTTTTTGTCGCTTTTTCCATGACCCCTGTAGGTGCGTGTCGGGGCAAATTCACCCAACTTATGTCCTACCATCTGTTCATTTACAAAAACGGGAACATGTTGGCGTCCGTTGTGAACAGCTATGGTATGCCCTACCATTAGAGGCAAAATTGTCGAAGCTCGTGACCAAGTTTTAATAACTTCTTTTCTGTTATTGTTGTTGAGCTTTTCAATTTTTTTTAAGAGATGATCCGCAACAAAAGGACCTTTTTTTAGAGAACGACCCATATTTTTTAAGTGCTGAGTTCTGAGTGCTGAGTTTTGAGTTTTAAGTTTCGAGTCTCAAGTTTTGAGTCTTGAGTTTTAAGTGTTGAGTTTTAAGTGTTGAGTTTGAGAATTCCACTCAGCACTCGTTACTCGGTACTCATTACTGATTAAGACTCACGACCACCGCGACCGCGTTTAGAAGACTTACGACGACGACGCACAATCAACTTGCTGCTAAGTTTCTTGCGATTGCGTGTCTTCGCACCCAATGTGGGTTTACCCCAAGGTGTAACAGGTCCCGATCTACCGATAGGCGCTCTACCTTCACCACCACCATGTGGGTGATCCACTGGGTTCATGACGCTACCTCTAACCTTAGGACGGCGACCTTTCCAGCGATTTCGTCCGGCTTTACCTGCACTCAGGTTTCTTGCATCAGTGTTGCCTACTTGCCCAATAGTGGCGTAGCACTCGCGTCGAATCAAGCGGACTTCTCCTGAAGGCAACTTGAGAGTTACATAATTACCTTCTTTTGCCAC
>CAXUOL010000216.1:0-9287 GCA_964252435.1 uncultured Nostoc sp. | reverse complement strand
TAGTATCGAACCATTATGACCAACTACTCGGCGATCGCCATAATTAAATACCCACTAGGCGCTAAACTCACCCGGTTGGAACTTAAGGGGTAGGTGAGTAACTAGAGCCAAAATTTCAGAATTCGATGAATTAAGATGGGTAATTTCCCAGTAGTTTGGGGCATCGGTATAGCTGGGAATTCCAGACTGATGAGATAAAATATGCCCGATTGTGACATTTTGCCATGTTATGGGTAGATAATCGAGATAATCTGCGATCGCATCTTCTAGCGAAATTATTCCTTGTTCCACGAGTATCATTATGGCTGTAGCGGTAAAAGTTTTACCCACAGAGGCAATTTCATAAACTGTATGTTCAGTAGCTAAAACAGAGTGTTCAACATTCGCCAGTCCATAGCCCTTAACTAAAACAGGTTCACCTTCTTGCACCACTGCAACAGAAAGTCCAGGAATCTGGTTTTGAGTCATTATGGCTCGAATATAGTCGTCAATCACGATTTCCAACCTCTTGCCTCCTTCTAATCTCCAGTGCTATGTCCTGAACTTTGAGTTTTAGCTTCTGATGGGTCAGGTTGAGGTTTTTGATACTTACCTGGATACTTATGCTGAAAATAAGCTTCTAGTACTTGTAAAACCATCGGCCCGCAAATAGTACCGCCATGTTCGCCAGTATTTTCCCCAAAGGCCACAACTACAATTTCTGGCTTATTACTGGGCGCATAAGCACCAAACCATGTATGATTTGGGCGACCAACACCAGCTTCAGCTGTGCCACTCTTCCCGGACGCTGGGGCAATTGTCGGCACGTCCAAGCGCTTACCAGTACCTTCACTCACCACCCTCCGCAGTCCGTCGCGGAGAACTTTGATAGTTGTCGGCTTCATATTTAAGGATTCTCGCCAACTTTTTGCTTCTTCGTTGTCTTTGAGCAAATGCGGCTGAACTCGATACCCACCATTAGCAGGGACAGAAAACATAATCGCTGATTGCAGAGGTGTTACTTGCAAAGCGCCTTGACCAATTGACATATTAATGGTGTCGCCAACAGTCCAAGGTATTTTCCAAGTTTTTTGCTTCCATGTTTCATCTGGAACCAAGCCTACTGATTCTTCATCACGAAATTCAATACCAGTTCTTTGACCAAACCCGTATTTGCGACTCCATTTGATTAAAGTTGGGCCGCCAACTTTCCTGCCAACTTGATAGAAGAAAGTATCACTACTCATAGCGATCGCTCTGGGAAATCCTAATGGGCCGAATCCGGCGTGGTTCCACTCACCAAATGTCACGCCACCCACGGTAAGAGAACCAAAGGTCTGTAATATTGTATCAGGAGAAAATTCACCTGATTCGAGTCCGGCTGTCGTGGTGACAATTTTGAAAGTACTGGCGGGTGGAAAGGCACTCAGGGCACGATTAACCAAGGGATGATCTTTACCTTGGACACTTTCCCAATCTTTCTGGGAGAGTTTTTGTTTGGAAAAGATATTCGGGTCAAAGGTGGGATAAGATACCAACGCGAAAACAGCACCAGTATTCGGATCGAGTGCTGCGATCGCACCTCGGTGATTTCCCAAAGCTTTTTGGGCTGCTTTTTGTACATCCAAATCTATGGTCAGGTGCAAATCATTACCAGCTTTTGCCTGTTTCTCTCCGATAACCCGGATTGGTCTACCCGCACCATCCACTTCCACTTGCTGACCGCCCCATTCGCCTCGTAGAGCTTTCTCATAAGCCTTTTCCACGCCCATCTGACCGATTACATCTCCCAGTCGATAGCCTAACTCCTTCTTGCCCTTTAACTGGTCAGCGGTCAACTCTCGTGTATAACCTAGTACGTGTGCTAATTGCTTTCCGTGGGGATAATAACGTACAGAATCTGTATTGATTTCCACTTCTGGAAGTTCATTTTTATACTCCTTTAATGCCGTAATTTCTGCTTCATTGAGATCGCGAGCAACCCGGATGAGTGAAGAAGAATTAGCACCTGCTTGTTCTAATTTCTTTTCCATCTCATCTTGGGGAATGTTGAGAATTTGCGCCAGACGCGGGCCGACTACAGACCAGGAAGGCTTAGTATGTGCCATCGGCCACAAATATACAGAGCTAGGATAGCGAGTACTAGCTAAAAGTTTGCCATTCCGGTCAAAAATATTGCCCCGTTCTGGTTGTTTGGGAATCATCCGAATTCGGTTTGCTTCAGCTCGTTCCCGGAGTTTTGGCCCTTCAACTATTTGTAAGTAAGCCAAACGAGCCTCAATCCCAGTGGTCATTAATAGGGTAAATACGATTAAAAATATTGATTGGAAACCACGTCCAACTGTACGTGTATCTTTTTTGCTGCCAAGTGATGGGAATAAAGACATAAGTATTAATTCAAAATTCAAAATGAATAAACGCAATTCTAGCCAGTCTTTTAGCAATTGCTAATATGCAATTTTAAGGCATGTTAACTTAATCACAAAATCTCTAATCAATAAATTTAGTATATAAAATTACCATAACTTTATGCTTATTACTGAGTATGAAAGAATCAGGCGAGTATATTCTTGAACAATTGTTTTTGGCGGATACAATAAACCAAAGTGTCAAATATAGTCTGCCCAAAAGACTAGAGCAATTGACAAAATAACGTAAGATCACGGCATTCTACTGAGGATTATGGCTCAAATTGTCATGCAAAATCAGAGGGGGATAACAAGTTTTCAGCCACTTGATGTTGAACTGCGTAACGTCTTCAAGTTTTTTAACCAAGAACCAGCAGTAAATGGAATTGATTTGGATGTCAGACAAGGAGAATTTTTTAGTATTTTAGGCCCCTCCGGTTGTGGTAAAACAACAACACTACGCTTAATTGCTGGGTTTGAAATTGCTGACGCTGGTAAGGTGTTTATTCAGGGTCAGTCCATGACTAATGTGCCCCCTTACCGCCGACCCGTCAATACTGTATTTCAAAGTTACGCTCTATTTAACCACCTGAATGTCTGGAATAACATCGCCTTTGGACTGCGGTTAAAAAAAATACCCAAATCGAAAATTGAAGCTAGAGTCCAAGAAGCTTTAAAACTCGTGAAAATGGAAAGTTTGCGATCGCGCTTTCCCAATCA
The DNA here is from genome assembly GCA_964252435.1 of uncultured Nostoc sp. Lineage (GTDB taxonomy): Bacteria > Cyanobacteriota > Cyanobacteriia > Cyanobacteriales > Nostocaceae > Nostoc. The sequence goes on along the minus strand of CAXUOL010000216.1, from coordinate 6,180 downwards.
ACTTTCTGGTGGTCAACAGCAGCGAGTCGCTTTAGCAAGGGCTTTAGTCAACCATCCCACCGTTGTCCTACTGGATGAACCTTTAGGAGCGTTAGATTTAAAACTACGTAAGGAAATGCAGGTTGAGTTATCAAATTTACACAAAGACTTGGGGTTAACCTTTGTGATGGTGACACACGACCAAGAAGAAGCATTGTCTTTGAGCGATCGCATTGCCGTAATGAATCAAGGCAAAATTGAACAAGTTGGCACTCCCAGCCAAATTTACGAACGTCCCTGTACATCCTTTGTTGCTGATTTTATTGGTGATACTAATTTATTCAGTGGTGAAATCGTCGCGGTAGACTCCTCTAATATTAAAATTTCCACAAAAATGGGACTCTCAATTGTTATTAGCCGCGCTGAAGATACACCAACTGAATTATCACAAGTTGTAGTAGTGAGTGTGCGTCCAGAAAAAATACAGCTTTCGCTGTATCCACCTAATTTACCAGCTAACTGCTTTGAAGGACGGCTTGTCAACGTTATGTATTTGGGCACACATGTTAATTATGTTATGGAATTAACAAATGGCATTAGTATTAATGTGTTGCAACCTAATACTTTTGGCATTTTACCAGACCGCGACACACCTATTTACGCCTGGTGGGCAGAAACTGATTGTTTAGCTATTAGTCAATAGTTAATGGTCATCCAAAGCGGCGGCAAAAGCAGAGGGTAAAACCTCATGTATTTTTCTGCCCACCAGTTTTACAGGATAAAGTTGGTCTACTCAGCACTATTTATTGCCGCACTGGAATTGCAATTATAAACTCTGTACCTTTTCCTGGGTAAGAGTTGCAGTGTATTGAACCTCCGTGTTTTTTCACAACAATTTGATGAGCGATCGCTAATCCTAACCCCGTCCCTTTCCCCACAGCTTTAGTAGTAAATAAATGGTCAAATATTTTCTGTTTGACTGATTCACTCATCCCCTTGCCATTATCTACAATGGCAATTTTAAATAGATTATTTTCTCTGGAAGTTGTAATTTTAATTCGGTTGGGATTGGCTTTGATTTGCTCAAAACTGCGTCCGTTGTTTGATTCTTCTAAGGCATCAATGGCATTTGCCAAAATGTTCATAAACACCTGATTGAGTTGTCCAGGGAAACACTCAATTTCAGGCAAATTATCATATTCAGTTATCACTTCAATAGCGGGACGTTGTTCGTTAGCTTTCTGGCGATGTTTGAGAATTAAAATCGTGCTATCAATACCTTCATGGATGTTAAATGGTACTTTATAATCCCGATCTGTACGAGAGAAAGTACGAAGACTGGTACTGATATTTTTGAGCCTGTCACATGCCATAGTCATTGAATCAATCATCTTGGACAAATCTTCTAAGGTATAATTCAAGTCGATTTCTTCGGCATGGTTGATAATTGCCTCACTTTTGTGGGGAAAAGTTTCTTGATAGAGTTTCAGGTGTTCGATAATATCAGTAAACGCTGGTTTAGCTTGTTGGAGACTAGCAGCAATAAAGCCCAAAGGATTATTCATTTCGTGAGCGACACCAGCAACTAAATTGCCCAGTGCTGACATTTTTTCAGTTTGCACCATTTGTAATTGAGCGTTTTGCAAATCAATTAACGCTTGTTCTAGTAAGAATGATTTTTGCTGCAAAGCAAGTTCTGCTTTTTTGCGTTCGCTAATGTCTCGCGTGACAAATAATCCATGAAGTTTACCGTGATAAAAACAACTCATTCCTTTAACTTCTACATAGCGTTGAATACCGTCTTTGTGAATAATCGCCACTTCTGTATAGAATTCCTGACCTGATTTGACAATTTCTATGGATTTATGAAACAGATACAAATCATCGGTATGTAAAAAATCTCCAGGTTTTAAGCGCAATACTTCATCATTTTTATAGCCATACATTTGGTAGAACATTGGGTTACTAGCGATGATTTGACCTGTTTCTAAATCACAAATTGATAACGCATCATTGACGCTTTCAAAAATACTACGATATTCTGCTTCTTTTTGAGCAATTTGGCGGTTTTTTTCTTGCTGTTGAGCGTATAATTGAGCATTTTCTAAAGATATTGCAGCTTGAGAGGAAAGTAGGTGAATAATTTTTTGACGTTTTTGGGTAAATACTTCGGAGACGATTTTATTTTCTAAATATAAAATCCCTATCAAATTCCCTTGATTAATAATTGGCGTACATAAAACACTCTGTGGTTGATGTTCTATCAGATATTCCCCAATCAGCCCAGGAATATCTGTTTGGCAATTATTGATCACAACAGTTTTTTGAGTATTCTTGACATAATTAACAATGGTGATGGGAATATCTGGATAAGTTTCTAGTGGTTGGGTGTTGAGAATAGTTTGGATTGGCTCTGGGGAATTTTGCTGATGATTAATAAAGGTAATTGCTCGGACTTGCCAATTACTTTCTTGGAGGAGAATTAATACAGATTTTTCGGCACCGGAATTTTCTAGGATTATTTTGGTGAGACTAGCAACGAGTTGATCTAACTCAATGGTGCTAGAAATAGTTTGAGCGGCTTTGAGGATGGAGGTAAAATCTAAAGTATCGGAAATACTACTGCTACTGCTGTAAGTAGATGAGGTATTTGATGTTTGAGCAAGAGGAGCGATCGTTTCTAGAGGATTGAGGTTCAGTTGTCGCTGTTGCAATATCGGTTGGAGTAGTTGAGGATAGCGTTTTTCTAAGTCATTGGTTTTGGCTTTTGCTCCCCAACGAGCATAACAATAATAAGCTTCCTGCATGTATAGTGTGGCAAATTTTTCTTTACCCCAATCGAGGTAAAATTTAGCTGCTAGTTCGTTGGCTAATGCTTCTTCTTGAATGTAGCCGTTAGCTTTAGCCAGAGAAATAGCGCGATCATACCCATCACCTGCTGCATAATTCTTGCCTAAAACTCGGCATTTTTCTGCTTCTATCAAGTCAACTTGATGTTGGTAATTCATGGGTGTATAATGCGCCCATTCAGCCAGACTAGCTTGATGAGTTTCCACTAGAACGAGATTGTTTGCTTGCTCGATTTCTGAGAGTGTAGAGAATTTTGCTAAGTAGGTTAACCCGGCATAGAAATGGAAAATCGCATTATGAACTAATCCGGGGATTGCGATTAAATAGAGTTTGGCTTGAGCAATGTAGTCTAGGGCATTGTTATAGTTGCCAAAGAAATAGGCAAGCATCAATTTATAGATATAGAGATGAGCGCTGGCAGTCAGTTCATTATCTTGATAGTGCCTAGTAATCATCACCGCTTCATCGTAGGCACTTCCGATTAATAAATCCGGTTGATTGACAGTTTCTCTCCAGTTATGGACTACCTGTTGTGTCATCTTCAAAATAGCCAAAGTAGAAGCTTGCTTTAATTGCGCTAAGACAACACAGTAATTTTCTATTTCTGGTTCCCAATCATCTAGACAGACTCCAGCCAATAAATTAGCAGCAAAATAATTCAGTGTGCTGTAGCTAGCATTGAGAAAATCACCTGTTTCCATTCCAGCCAGATAGCTCTTTTTCAGCGTTGGTATTACTGCCCTCAGTGCTTCTTGACGATGCTGGAGACAACTGCCAAACCAAGTTAAAACTATGGACTTGAGTTCTTGCACATCTAAGCGATCGAGTAAGCTTAATCCCACTCTTCCAAAGCTATAGCCCTTTTCTACCTCTCCTAAAAAAGTACACAGCACCATGCCATAGCCTGTATACCCGATGGTTGATGCAGGTGCATTCCCAAATTGCAGTGATAAGCTTACCATTGTGGAGCAAAGCAGAGGTAACAAGTCTGACTTTCCCTGAAAAACGGGTGCAAACAGCGTTGTTAACAGTTGCATCGCCCCAATTATTTGTCTTTCGCTCATCACAGGTAGGTTAACCAGTTCCTGAATCTGTTTGCCTTGGAGTCGCTCTGCAATCGTTTGTAGTGCAATGCCAGTCAAGGCTGCGTCAGGTTCAGATGAGAACTCAACCCCCAATTGTGCTAGGGCTTTTTGTCCTACGGCGATCGCTTCTAACATCTGACCTTGGCTTGTCAGTGCTAAGATTTGAATCTCATAAATTTTAACTTTGTCTAGTTTTGTTTTGGCTAATTGCAACACCTGGGCTGCCATTTCTGCCATGCCATCAAAATCGGCATTCAAATAAGCAGTTTCAGCCCCAGCTACATAAAGATTCAGGGTTAATTCATACTGACTTTGCCAACAGTTTTGGGTGAGCAATTCCAGCCCTGTTTGCACAAAACTCCTGGCAGATGAATAGGCTGTAGAATTTTTGGCTTTTTGTCCGGCGGCTAAGTTAAGTCTGGCTAAAGCTTCTCGTTCGCTTGGTTGAGTAATTAATTCAATTCCGAGATTCAAATGCCCGACAATATCAAATAGCTTATCCTCTTTTTCTATCTGCGATAAGTTTTGTTGGAGTAATTGTCCGATTTTGAGATGAGTTGCCTGTTTTTGGTCGTCGAAAATCAGGGAATAAGCAGCTTGTTGGACGCGATCGTGCAAAAATTTGTATGTAACAGTCTGTTGCATTTTTGGAATAACTGCTTGATTTTCTCGCCCAACATAAAATTTATAAACTTCACCAGTAGGCAAAACCAAACCTTCTTGTAAAGCTTTCCACAAATACGCTGCCGTTTCTACCTCTGATTTTTCAGAAATAATTGCCAAAGTCGCTAAATCAAAAGAATTACCAATACAAGCAGCTAACTGCATCACATCTTGAGTTATTTGGGGCAATTTTTTTAATTGAAAACTCATAAAATCAACAACATCATCCGTAACTGCTAGCTGAGTTACTTGGGTAATATCACATTGCCAACAACCTAATTCCAAATTAAATTGAATAAATTTATCTTGATGTAATGCTTTGAGAAATTGGGTAACAAAAAATGGATTACCTTGAGTTTTATCAAATATCAATTGCGACAGAGGTAATGCTGCATTTTCTACACAGTTTAGGGTATCAACTACTAATTGATTTACTTGTACTTCATGCAGTGGTGCTAAAGTAATCGTATTAATCGTTGCTGATGTTTTGGCAATTTCACTCAAAGTCAACATAAATGGATGTACTGGAGTGACTTCATTATCACGATACGCCCCAATGATGAAAAGATGAGCGGTATCAGCTATTAATAGTTCTATTAATTTCAAAGATGCTGAATCTGCCCATTGCAAATCATCTAAAAACATGACTAATGGATGTTCTTTGTTAGTAAAAACTTGAGTAAATTTTTGGAATAATAAATTAAAGCGATTTTGAGCAGCTATTCCTGATAACTCTGGTGCAGGCGGCTGTTGACCAATAATTTTTTCCAATTCAGGAATGACTTCAATAATTACCTGTCCATTCTCTCCCACAGCTAATAATATTTCTTTTTTCCATTGCTGAATTTGCAGATCATTTTCTGTTAATAATTGTTCCATTAAATCCCGAAATGCTTGCACAAATGCACTAAAGGGGATATGGCGTTGAAATTGGTCAAATTTACCTTTAATAAAATAGCCGCGTTGCCGCACAATCGGTTTATGAACTTCGTTAACAACGGCAGTTTTACCAATTCCTGAAAACCCAGCTACCAACATTATTTCTGTCGCACCAAGACTGACTCGCTCAAATGCTTGCAGCAGAATTTGTACTTCTGCTTCTCGTCCATAAAGTTTATCGGGGATGATGAAGCGATCGCACACATCCCTCTGTGCAATTTCAAATTCTTCAATCGTACCAGTTTCTTTTAATTGAGCTAAACATTTTTCTAAATCATATTTCAATCCCAATGCACTCTGATATCTATCTTCAGCATTTTTTGCCATCAATTTGCTGACAATTTTTGATAATCCAGATGGAATTTCTGCATGATTTTTATGTATCAATGGTGCAATTTTGGCAATGTGACAATGCACCAATTCCATCGCATCATTTGTGGAAAATGGCAATTCTCCTGTAAGTAATTCGGAGAAAGTTACGCCGATTGAATAAAAATCTGTACGATAGTCAATAGAGCGATTCATTCTGCCTGTTTGTTCGGGAGAAATATAAGCGAGTGTGCCTTCTAAAACATTGGGATTGATTAATGTTTGCGTTTCCCGTGGTAGTAAAGATGCAATACTAAAGTCAATTAATTTAACTTGTTTGGTTTCGGGATTAATT
>CAXUOL010000215.1:5772-9309 GCA_964252435.1 uncultured Nostoc sp. | reverse complement strand
AAAAAAGGTACTATCCGGGGAATGCACTATCAAATTCTGCCAGCAGCAGAAACAAAATTAATTCGCTGTACTAAAGGCGCAATCTACGACGTAATTATTGATATGCGTCCTGAATCTCCTAGCTTTTTATCACACATTGGTGTAGAGCTAACCCCAGAAAATCGTCGCGCTTTGTATGTTCCAGAAATGTTTGCTCATGGCTATCAAGCACTAACCGATGAGACTGAAGTTGTATATCAAGTGGGTGAATTTTACACCCCAGGATATGAAAGAGGTTTACGCTATGACGACCCATTCTTTAACATTGATTGGCCTCTAGATGTAACTGAAATCTCCGAGAAAGATTTAAATTGGCCCTTGTTGAGAATGATGACTGTTGGTGGTACAGCTTCCAGATAACCATAGACTATAGCAATCCTAAATCATTTGTGAAATTCTTTCTCCCTCTCCTTCTTCGCGTCCAACTCTTACGAGACGCTGCGCGAATGCGCCCTTTGCGGTTCGTTAAAAAGAGTATTTTTCACAACTTAGATAACATCTAGCAAAAAACCAGTTAGTAGCTGTCATTAGTGAAAATGTACTTAATGTTTAGCCGTAACGAATTATTAAGTGCAAAATTATCGAGAATTTGTAACACAACAAACAGTTCCAAAAAGGAGTTTAGTTCATGATTATTATCGATCGCGCCTTACAAGCCCGTGCAGCAGCAGGAAATCCTATTAAGGTGGGAATGATTGGTGCTGGTTTTATGGGTCGAGGAATTGCCAACCAAATTGTCAATTCAGTGCCAGGAATGGAGTTAGTTGCTATCTCTAATCGCCAGATTAGTGCAGCTAAACAAGCTTATTCGGAAGCAGGAATTGAATATATTCAAGTTGTTGCAACTGTCAGCGAATTAGAAGATGCGATCGCTAACGGTAAGTATGCAGTCACAGAAGACGCTAAGTTACTGTGTCGGGCTGAAGGCATCGATGCATTAATCGAAGTCACGGGTGCAGTGGAATTTGGCGCTGGGATCGTTATGGAAGCGATCGCCCACCGCAAACATGTGATTATGATGAATGCTGAACTCGATGGCACCATTGGCCCCATCCTAAAAGTCTATGCCGACAAAGCAGGTGTGATTCTCAGCGCTTGTGATGGCGATCAGCCAGGGGTACAAATGAACCTCTATCGCTTTGTAAAAAGTATTGGTTTAACTCCCTTATTGTGCGGTAACATTAAAGGACTCCAAGACCCCTATCGCAATCCCACCACCCAGGAAGGATTTGCTAAACGTTGGGGTCAAAAGCCCCACATGGTGGCTAGCTTCGCTGACGGAAGCAAAATTTCCTTCGAGCAAGCGATCGTTGCCAATGCCACAGGCATGAAAGTCGCCAAACGGGGAATGTTGGGATATGACTTCAGCGGTCATGTCGATGAAATGACCCAGTTATATGATGTTGAACAACTCAAAGAACTGGGCGGTATTGTCGATTATGTAGTTGGAGCCAAACCAGGCCCAGGCGTATATGTATTTGCCACTCACGACGACCCCAAGCAACGCCACTATCTCAACTTATATAAATTAGGCGAAGGCCCACTTTACAGCTTCTATACTCCTTATCACCTCTGTCATTTTGAAGTTCCCTTGTCCGTAGCGCGTGCTGTTTTATTTGGTGATGCCGTTATGTCTCCACTAGCAGGTCCGCTAGTAGATGTTGTCACCACCGCCAAAATCGACCTGAAAGCAGGAGAAACCTTAGATGGCATCGGTTACTACATGACCTACGGACAATGTGAAAATTCCGATATCGTCCAACAGCAAAATCTTCTACCAATGGGTTTAGCTGAAGGGTGCCGCCTCAAACGAGATATTTCTAAAGATCGAGTCCTCACTTATGAGGATGTAGAATTACCTGAAGGCAGACTCTGCGACCAACTACGAACTGAGCAAAACACCTATTTCGCTCCAGAAAAAATCTTAGTAGCAGTTGGATAATATCGGTTTTAAAAATATTTGCCACAAATAAATTAGCTGTAGGGGCGTACAGCTGTATGCCCCTATATGTCAATACGGTTCAGTTAAGAAAAATTGTAGGTTGGGTTAAGCAAAGCGCAACCCAACAAAGCCCCGGAAATGTTGGGTTTCGTTCCTCAACCCAACCTACACACTTTAAGGCTTTTGGCGCTAACTGAACCGTATTGCCCTATATGTTTGTCGCCAGAATTTCATCAAGAGGATAGAAAGCTATACTGCGGGACACTAAAGTTGTTGATAGTAACTTGCTGGGGAGCGTTCAACAAACCCGATCGAAACTTTAGGTCAAATAAATTTCATGAAAATTGCTCTAGTCCATGATTATTTAACCCAGCGAGGTGGGGCAGAGCGTGTGTTTGAACTGCTTTGTAAGCGCTATCCCGAAGCAGATATTTTCACATCTTTGTACGATCCCCAAAAAACGATCGATCTAGGCGATCGCATAGTAAATACAACCTTCTTACAAAAGATTCCTGGTGCAGCAAAATATTTTAGGTCGATGGCTCCTTTGTATTTTCCTGCCTTTCGTGCCTTGGATCTGCAAGACTACGATTTAATTATTAGTAGTAGCACCAGCTTCGCCAAAGCAGTGCGAAAAAATCCCAATGCCCACCACATTTGTTTTTGCCATAACGTCACCCGTTTCTTATGGGATACAGCAACTTATTTAAGAGAGTACGGGGACTATAGATATTTTGCTCCTTTAATCGAACAAGTATTTCAAGTAATGAGAAAGGTAGACCTGAAATATGCACAGGAGCCTGACCTTTACATTGCTAATTCCAGCGTTGTTGCCCGCCGAATTGAAAAAATTTATGGCAAAAAGGCAATGATGGTGAACTATCCAATTGATACTAGTAAATTTGTTTTTTCAGATATAAAAGATGAATATTATCTGGCCTCCGCCCGGATGATCAGTTATAAGCGACTTGATATAATAGTCGAAGCTTTTAATTGGTTAGGGTGGCGGTTATTAATATCTGGTGATGGGCCAGAACTAGCACGGTTAAAATCCAAAGCATTACAAAATATTGTGTTCTTGGGACACGTAAGTGATAGAACCCGCAAAGACTTGTTTTCCAAAGCCAAGTCTATTATTGTCGCAGCCTTAGAAGATTACGGGTTAGTTCCAGTCGAGGCTAATGCAAGCGGTACACCAGTCATCGCTTATGGAGCGGGTGGAGTATTAGATACTCAAATACCAGGTGAAACAGGAGTCTTTTTCAAAAGACAAACACCCGAATCTTTACAAGTTGCATTACTAGAAGCCAACGGCATTTCTTGGGATTACGATCGCATCCGCAATCATGCTGTAGCAAATTTTTCCGAAAATGCATTCTTTAGCAAGGTTGAGCAAATTATTAATCAAGCTTGTGGCGTGCAGCAATTATTCATTTGATTTCTGAATCTCTTTCCACTATCAGATTACCTATTTATTTGCTCTCTCCTCATTGATGGTTCGTAAAAAAATAGGTATTCTTCGGATAATCTCTTAGCGTAAGTCTTGAAGACAAGGA
>CAXUOL010000215.1:0-5672 GCA_964252435.1 uncultured Nostoc sp. | reverse complement strand
TAAAAAAATAGGTATTCTTCGGATAATCTCTTAGCGTAAGTCTTGAAGACAAGGATAATAAAAGTGGTTCAAACTAGTCTAAATCCTCATCTAGCTCCAGCTTCTGAAAATGAACCAAGTTACGGGCAAATGTTTGCCGTATTTGTGCGGAGATTTCCTTGGTTCTTAGCAGTATTAATTAGTTCTCTTGTTATTGCCAGCATAGTAACTGTAAAGACAAAACCTACTTATAAAAGTTCTATGCAACTGCTAGTAGAACCTAACTATCAAGGTAAAACAGAAGGTGCTGCGGGGGTAGACAACCAATTTACTGACTCTAACGTGGTCATAGATACTGCCACTCAGCTTAACTTGATGCAAAGTTCGGGACTAATCCAAAAAGCAGTTGATAAACTTCAGTCTAATTATCCAGATATAACTTCAGCTGAAATTAAAGCTTCTTTGGTTTTAACTCAAATCAGAAGCAAAGAAGATAATGTCGCTACTAAAATATTTCAAGTTGAATATACTGCTGGAGATCCTGAAAAGACCCAAAAAGTTCTAGATGCAATTCGACAAGTTTATCTAGAATATAACAAACAACAACAGAGTTCGCGTTTACAAAAAGGTCTGCAAATCATCAGGGAACAGTTAAGTAAAGCTAGTGAAGAAGTAAACGCGGCTGAGACAAATTTACAAAGATTTCGCAGAAATCAGAACTTAATCGATCCAGAGTCACAGGCCAAAGCGATTGAAACAGCTTTGAACAATCTTTCCCAAGAAAGACAGACAACTCGTGCTCAGTATGGGGAAGCTTTAGCACGCCAAAAATCTTTAGAAGAACAACTTAACCGTTCTCCCCAAAATGCTCTAGTTGCTTCTCGTTTGAGTCAGTCTACTCGCTATCAAGGCTTACTAAACGAAATCCAAAAAAGCGAATTGGCACTAGCACAAGAACGCTTACGCTTTACAGATCAAACTCCGAGTGTGCAAAAGCTCAAAGAACAGCTTCAGGGCCAGAAGGAATTATTGCAACAAGAGGTAGGAAGAACTTTAGGCGGAAAGTCTGCTGGTGCATTGACTTCTGGAGACTCTCTTCTTGAAAAAGGACAGCTAGGCCAAATCGATCTCAGCCTTGCTGGTCAGTTAGTAGAAACGCAGACAACTATAGTTGCTTTAACTGCTCGCGATCAAACTTTGGCTCAGAAAGAAAACGAGCTACGTTTTGAAATCAAACGCTTCCCGCCTCTGTTGGCTTATTACAATCGGATGCTACCGCAGTTGCAATTTAGTCGTGAAAGATTAGAGCAGCTTTTAAGAGCAGAACAACAATTACGGCAAGAACTTTCCAAGGGTGGATTTAATTGGGAAGTGGTAGAAGATCCTCAAAAAGGCGCACAATTAGGCCCCAATCTCCAACAGAATTTGCTGTTAGGTGCTGTGGTTGGGTTAATGTTAGGAGGCATTGCTGCCTTTATTCGGGAATCGGCTGATGATGCAGTTCACACCACTGCTGAGTTAGAGAAGCAAATGGCCATGCCGTTGTTGGGAACAACCCCGAAATTACCGCCAGCCAAACCCAGAGAATCGATGATCAAGTTGCCTTTTGGCAAGCCAGAAGTTCTTGCTCCCTGGACGATTCAGGTATTGCAATCTCCACCGCGTTGGGAATCGCTGGATCTGATTTACAAAAACATTGAACTTTTAAATACTGTTACTAATTTAAAATCTTTGATGATTACCTCGGCTTTAGCCGATGAGGGTAAATCAGCTTTGGCGTTGGGTTTGGCAATGAGTGCTGCTCGTTTACATAAAAGGGTACTGCTGATTGATGCCAACTTACGCGATCCCAGTTTGCACCATCAGCTGAATCTTCCTAATGAGCAGGGGCTTTCAACTTTATTGGCGAGTGATACAACTCTACCCAACCAAATTAGTCTTCAATACTCAGGTTCCGCCTACATCGATATTTTGACCGCTGGCCCCAAACCTACCGACCCAGCTAATCTATTGAGTTCCCCTCGGATGATCCAATTAATGGCAGCATTTGAGGAAAATTATGATTTGGTACTGATAGATGCTCCCCCAGTTCTCGGCTTAGTGGATGCCATGCTTACCGCATCATCTTGTCGTAGTGTGATCATGGTGGCAAGCATTGGTATTGTAACGCGAAGTCAGCTTAATCAAGCGACAGCCATGCTGAGTAAGTTAAATCTGATTGGGGTTGTAGCTAATGGGGTATCAAACTCTAGTAGTAATTACGTACCTAATATCAAACAACAGCAATTAGCTCTACGTCAAGCTGTAGAAAAGTAATTCGTAATTCGTAATTCGTAATTCGTAATTACTGTTCTGTAAGGGTTTTAGGCATTTAAAATGTTTGGCTTATTATAAGCTGCGCTGTACTAGTACCACTAGATGAAAGATCCCCGACTTTCTAGAGAAGTTGGGGATCTTTCTCGTTTCTAGCCTCTGGCTGGAAATGCTGTTCATTGCGGCTCTGCCGCGAGTCACGGAGGCGGAGCCTCAAAATAGGCATTCCCAGTCGGAGACTGGGAACGAGGTAACGAGGTAATAACCAAAATTTGATTTTGTTGCTATCAGGACAATTTCAGTATATTTATGCTATCTTTATGGTTTTTCAGAGAAATCACTGACTCTTTAAAGAATAAATAAAGAAGTTATTTGAGCGATCGCTATTTCTACATAGTCTTATATTCTAGAGATTAAAGCACCTTCATAAAGGCTAGAAGACAAGAGCAGACTGGTTTTTTTTAATCTATCGAGACAATGAACACCTCAGCGTAATTAAACGTAGATATAGATTCATGGGTAATTTCCCTCTACACTTCTCTACTGTCAGTAGTTTCCGGAAAATCAAGATTTGCCCATGAATGTTAATAGTAGCGGTGATTGCTACCTATGTAATTAGTATCTGTCTAATTTGTACATCTCTACACCAGCAGAATTCTGCAAAATATATGCTTGGCTGAGTGGCAAATACTATAGCATATTTTTGCCCTCAATTATCTCCAACTTTTTGGACTTACAGCAAGATTCGGATTTGGGTCTTTGGCATTAATAGCCTTTGATAACGCCTCAGTAATTCACTCCTGTATAAACCCAAAGACATTATGACAACTTCAATAATTCCAACTCTAGAGAATTTATATGATGTAACCCAGTCACACCAAGATAATCGTGGGTACTGCATACTCCAGTGGCGACGGGGTAAGCTTTTGGTGAAAGTGCCTGGACAAGTTAAACAACCATATCTGGCTTCATTAGATAATAAGCGATCGCTAGTAGAATGCTTACAACATTCTCCAGTAAGTTTGGTCAGCATAGATCCAAAATTAGGTGAGGCTTTGCTCAAATTTTGGGCGGATGCATGTGAAGCAGCTCAAAAACCAATATTCTTAAGCATACCTGCTGGCAAAAAACTTCCTAACCAACCTTTAAGACAATTGCAGCGAGTAATTGATTGGATTGCTGCTTTTGTATTACTGCTATTAGTAAGTCCAGTCATGTTGGGATTGATTGGATTAATGCAGGTTTACTCGCCAGGGTCACTTTTTTGTCATGAATGGCGTGTTGGGGAACGGGGTAAACTCTTTCAAGCGATGAGCTTTTGCACCCACAATAACACCCCGCTAGAGCGTTGGATGGGTAAATACAATCTCGACAATCTGCCACAGTTATTTAACGTGCTACGGGGTGACATGAGTTTAACCGGATCTCGTTGTTGGACTTTGGAAGATGCAGTACAGCTAAATAAATTACCAGAAATTACAGATGACTGGGAAGTAAAGGCACAGTCTCATCTATTACATCTGGATAGCCAAACCCTGTAATTTATCTGTGCAGTAATTGATGATTTCATCTACTGCACTGAGGCTCAAACAAAAATTGTTTACGTAGCATCTATAGAGTAATCCGGTTCTAGATAATTGGTTTTTCAAGAAGCGATAAATTACATCTCTACATCAAGTTTTTGTTGCTCATTCTGAACTGGATCGATCTATAGATGTCTATCTACCTTGCCAAACTATTATGATAAAATCCATGAATTTCCAGCTTCCTCAACCACTCAGTAATCTGCTCAAAGCTAGCAGCTTTTGGCAGGACAACTATTTGATATTGCGAGAATTTAAACACTTTCGCAAAATTGCAATTTTAGCTCTGATTTTCTCAATTTTGGCGGCAACCTTTGAAGGTGTAAGTATTGGTTTCTTACTTTCCTTTTTACAAAGCCTAACTAGCCCCAATGCTCAACCTGTCCAAACAGGAATAGAATGGTTTGATCTTTGGATTTTGGGAGCCAAGACATCAGCAATTAATCGTTTATATCGCGTATCTTTGCTGATTTTATTGAGTACTTGGTTACGTGCCACCTTCAATTATTTTTCTCAAGTTTATACTGAATTATCTCAACTACATCTTGCCGATCGCTTACGCAAGCAAATTTTTGAACAGTTACAATCTTTATCGCTAAGTTACTTTAGTAAAACTCGTTCGGGTGAACTAATTAACACAATTACTACAGAGATTGAAAGGATTAGACAAGGTTTTAGTGGCGGAGCTTTTTTAGTAACTAGAGGACTCACAACCTTTGTCTACTTAATATCAATGTTTTTAATATCATGGCAATTGACGGTAATATCAGCATTACTATTTACACTTTTAGGTGTGGGGTTGTCAAATCTGAATGCTAGAGTCAGAGAATCAAGTTTTGGGATGACAACTGCTAACGCTAATTTTACATCAACAGCCATAGAATTTATTAATGGCATTCGCACTGTTCATTCTTGTGGTACTCAAGATTTTGAGCGTCAACGTTACTATAAAGCTAGCGATAAGGTAATAAGTACTACAACAAAAGTTGTATTTACCTGGACACTTGTGAAGCCAATTGCCGAAGGGGTAGCGACTACAGTATTGATCGGAATGATTATTTTGGCATTCACTAGTCTTGTCACTAATGGAACGCTACAAGTTGCTTCTTTACTAACCTTTTTCTTTGTACTATTTCGCTTTATCCCATTTGTTCAAGATATTAATGGTACGAGAGCATATCTTAGTACTTTACATGGTTCAGCAGACAACATTAAAAATCTGTTGACAAGTGATGAAAAATATTACTTTCAAAATGGCAGAGTTAAGTTTAAAGGATTAAACAGGTCAATAGATTTAGTATCTGTGGATTTTGGCTATGATGATGAAAATCTAGTACTGCATAATATTACCCTAACGATTGAAAAGGGAAAGATGACAGCGTTAGTCGGAGCATCTGGTGCTGGTAAAACAACTCTTGCTGATTTGATTCCCCGATTTTATAATGCTACAGATGGATATATTTACATTGATGAAATCGATATCCGACAGTTTGAAATTAACTCTCTACGTTGCAAAATAGCTGTTGTCAGTCAGGATACTTTTATATTCAATACTAATGTTTGGCAGAATATTTCTTACGGAACTCCAGAGGCGACGAATGAAGAAATTCAAGAAGCCGCTAAACTAGCGAATGCACTAGAATTTATTTTAGAGATGCCCGAAAGTTTTGATACCCAATTAGGAGATCGGGGTGTTAGGTTATCTGGAGGACAAAGACAGCGAATTGCTATTGCACGAGCTTTACTACGGAACCCAGAAATTTTAATTTTGGATGAAGCAACTAGCGCCTTAGATTC
>CAXUOL010000214.1:0-9326 GCA_964252435.1 uncultured Nostoc sp. | reverse complement strand
GAAATGAAGGTAGATTAACACCATTTGAAGATGCCTTGCACTTGGCGACAATGCTGCGTGTAGCAATGAATGGACGTGATATTGGCGCTTACCTGTTGACAAAAGGTACTCAAAAAGATCGGTTCTGCTTTGTTTTTGGTTTTGATTGTAAGGGAATTCATACTACCTTAAGACCTGAACAAATTGATACACTTTTTAATAACATTGAAGCCGGATTAAAAGATATTCCTAGTGGTGAAAGGATGACGCTACACTTGGGTTCTTTTAGTTCAGATAAAGAGCGCCAAAAAGAGTTAGCAACATTAATCAGAAATGCATCATCGCGAGACATCAAATATTTGTTGATGGCGGAGAGAGCCAGAATTAAAGAACTAACTATTTCTGGGATTCGTAAACCGAAATTTTTGCGGATTTATGTAACTTACACCATTGAATCTAACTCGCAACACGCAGATGATTGGATAGAAAAGCTTTTAGTCAAAGCTGAATCCTGGTGGTTGAAATTTAAAGGCGATCTTTTAGAAGTAGAAAATCAACGCATTGAAACCCTGATTACAAATGCTTACAACCAGGGGTTTCTCCGTTGGGAACAAATCTTATCTAACAAAATGGGATTGGATGTCAAACCTTTGACTGCTGATGAACTCTGGGGGGAAATCTGGAAAAGGTTTAATGATACGCAGCCAATAGCTATTCCCCAGTTAATGACTTTAGATGAAGAAGGTTTACACGAACAAGTTAATTCTGATTTAGCTAGTACTAAATTACTGCTAGACAATATCCACGGCACAACTTTGCTGATGGAATCTAGTGTACCTTGTGCCGATCGCCGCTGGGTTAATGTTAATAATCGTTATATTGGCGCACTGTCATTTCTGGAAAAACCCGGCGGTTGGACTAGTAAATCGGCTCAACTGCGCTATTTATGGGAACTGTTGGCCAGAGAAACAGTAGTAGATACAGAAATTTTTTGCGAGTTGACTGCTGCAAATCCAGCATTGGTAAAAACTACCCTGCAACGAGTGCTGAAGCAG
Organism: uncultured Nostoc sp.; assembly: GCA_964252435.1. GTDB lineage: Bacteria > Cyanobacteriota > Cyanobacteriia > Cyanobacteriales > Nostocaceae > Nostoc. The sequence goes on along the minus strand of CAXUOL010000214.1, from coordinate 8,292 downwards.
TCAAACATGACAACGATTATGGCTCAAGAAAAAAGTAAAACTATTGATGTCAACGCTCAATTAAAGTTGAAGAAGTCGGTAGCAGCACAAGAGCAGTTATTTGAAGGTGCAGTCCCGATTTATACGAGTGTCGCTATTTTAGTACATCGTCCAACTTTAGAAAAATTAGATGAGGCGACAAGATATATTGAAAACTGTTTTCAACGTCCAGCCAGAGTAATTAGGGAAACTGAATATGCCTGGAAAATTTGGCTGCAAACTCTACCAATAGTTTGGGAGGGTTTATTAGCAACACCCTTCAACCGTCGCCAACTATATTTAACAAGTGAAGTTCCGGGATTAATGCCGCTAGTTTTAACCAAAAAAGGTGACAAACAAGGCTTTGAGTTGATTGCTGAAGAAGGCGGAACACCCATACATTTAGATTTATTTAATCAGCACAAAAACTTAGCTTTGTTTGCGACAACTCGTGCTGGTAAATCGGTGTTGGTATCAGGGATTTTAACTCAGGCTTTAGCGCATGGGATTCCGGTTGTGGCGTTAGATTTCCCCAAACCTGATGGGACATCTACTTTCACTGACTACACAGAGTTTATGGAGGGGAATGGAGCCTATTTTGATATTTCCAAACAATCGAATAACTTATTTGAACAGCCAGATTTACGATCGCTAGAAGCAGAACAACAGCGCGATCGCTTTAACGATTATACCGCCTTCCTCGAATCAGCGTTAATGACAATGGTTTTAGGATCGTCCACTGAAAGTCAAATTTTATCGCAAACCGTGCGATCGCTGCTCAATCTAGCTTTAGAAGCCTTCTTTAGAGATGAGGGCATCAAAGAGCGATATCGACAGGCTATGGAGGGAGGATTTGGTACTCTTGCTTGGCAGAAAACCCCTACTTTAAAAGATTTTCTCTTTTTCTGCTCACCCGAACACTTGCAACTCAGTTCTTTAACTGGCAGAGTAGAAGATGCTCTGAGTCAAATTCAATTGCGCTTGCGCTTTTGGCTTTCTAGCCGCGTGGGACAAGCCATTTCTGCACCATCCAGCTTTCCTACTGATGCACAACTTTTAGTTTTTGCTCTCAGAAACCTATCAGATAGTGAAGATGCAGCCGTACTATCCTTGAGTGCTTATTCAGCCGCACTCCGACGCGCCTTAAGTAGTCCAGCTTCCATATTCTTTATCGACGAAGCACCAATTTTATTTGAATTCGAGCAAATTTCCGACTTAGTTGGTAGAATTTGTGCGAACGGCGCTAAAGCCGGTATCAGAGTCATCTTATCAGGACAAGATCCTGATACTATTGCTAAATCTAAAGCTGCATCCAAAATTTTGCAAAACTTGACAACACGATTGATTGGACGCATTCAGCCAGTTGCAGTGGATAGTTTTGCAGACATCTTGAAATATCCCCGCCAAGTTATTTCTCGTAATGCTTCAGAAAGCTTTTTTCCCCGCAAAGAAGGTGTTTATAGCCAATGGTTATTAGATGATAACGGTATTTATACATTCTGCCGTTACTATCCAGGTTACGAACAATTGGCAGCAGTTGCTAATAACCCTTATGAACAAACTGCACGTAGCCAAATGATGCAACTTCACAGTGATAAATATGAAGCAATTTCTGCGTTTGCACGTCAATTAGTGGCTACTCTACGTAGTAGTTAATCGGAATTCAAAAAGTTATAAATAGTAGGCGTTGCTGAATTAAGGGATAAAATTGATGTGTTGAAATCTAAAACTCCTAAGAGGATGTCTGAGAAGTATCAAATATTTGTTGATCCCCCCTAACCCCCCTTAATAAGGGGGGAATAAGAATCTTAAAGTCCCCCTTTTTAAGGGGAGCCACTGCGGTCTTGGGGTCTCCCCAAGTGGAGCAAGTGGCGTGGATTTAGGGGGATCTCCAAGGGTTAGGTGTGTACAAAAAAACTTTTCAGACATCCTCTAATCCTCTCTGCGTCTCTGCGCCTCTGCGTAAGATCAATCATCCCGCAAATATGCAACGCCAGAAAGTTAAGTTTCTGACTCACGACATAATTTAGTCTACCTTTTTCAGGCACAGATATATGCGAAAAACTACCATTTTTACTTTTACCTTACTATCTCTGGCAATACTACCAGCAGTAGCACAAGTTCAGACGGGTGGATTAGGTCAGGTTTGGAGTGACTTTCAATCATATTCCCAAGATATGCAAGATTACTTTCAACATAATAATTTGAAGTATACCTTAAACCCTTTAGAACAAGGTCAGAGTCAAATTGCGATTGAGAGTGCCAAGGGAGATTTGAAGATACCTAACCCCGTTGCTGCGGGACAAAAAATTCGTGATGATTCAATTAACTACTCTTATAATTCAGATGCTAAATCAAGTCGCTTTGAGAATAATGCAGCAGTGCGGGGAAATTTAGTTAGTAATGAACTTAATCGTATAATTACCCGTGGAGTTGTGGTAGGTGTTCTCGGTAAAAATGGACAAATTAGGACAAAAGCGAAGTTAGAAAATACAGAGAAAAGCCTGGAAGATATTGAGGGATTTGCTCAGGAATTAGATACTAACAATAGTACATTACTCGGGAAAATTAGGGACAGTGTTAGGAATGCAGGTAATACAGCTGCTAATGCAGCTAAAGCCGCTGAACCAACAGTAAATGCTATTTCTGGATTGGCAGAATTGCTAGGTGCTAGTCAAGTGCAAATGATGAAAATTCAACAGGAACAAATAAAAATTGTAGCTGAAACATTTGGTCAGACATTACAAACAAATCAGGCTTTGCAATATACCAACTTAAATTTAGCAAATATTTCTCAACAGGCGGAAGAGGCGAATCGCGCTCGGAGAGTAGAAACATCTACAGAAGCAGCGCGACTTTTACGAGCGACTTCTCAACTAGATTTGTTTGGCAGAAAAGTTAATAATTTGGATTTGAAGAGAAAAAAAATCTAATCTTTTAGACCATTTTTAAAATACTTTAAATTTTGATAAACCAATAAGAAATCTAAAAAACAGTTTAGGAGGGTGGGTTATTTTCCTAACACACCTGGCAAAATCTCAGAAAATAGCTCAGAAACTCAAAATGCAACTTGCTATTAAACTAATTTTTGCCCAAGTAGGCATTGATCAGATTCTCGATAATGGTGCCGCAACTTCCCAAAGCATTGCCGAAGGTTGGGACAAACAATGGCTGGATTTATTACAAAATAACACCAGTAATAACTTGTATGGAGCGCTGACAAATCTGGGTATTTTTTTTGCTGTAGGAACCCTGTTATTTTTTATGATACAATTCCTCAAAGACTTAATATCTTACGAATACACCCGTCCCATATCAGCTTTAATTTGGCCTTTTATTGTGGTAGTACTCTTAAGTAATTCAGGCAATGGAAGTATACTGTCTAATCTGACGTTGGGAGTGCGGAATTTTTTAAGCACTGTGAATCAGCAAGTAGTGGTTTCAGCAGATGCAGATAAAATATACCAGCAAGCACTGAATATGAGTGTTGCTGAAGAAGTAGCTGGTTCTTTACTACGTCCTTGTCAATCTCTTACTGGCGAACAACAAAGTCAATGTTTTGTGAAAGCTGCCGAAAAAGTTAACGTTCTCTGGCAGAAATATAGAGATATTTATGGAAATCAACCCTGGATAAGTAAACTACAAACAAAGGTAGATAATATCAGATATGGCACTGGCATTGTATCAGAAACCTATTTTAATTCTCTGTTAGGTTCTACAGTCCAAACAAGCATCAAAAACTTTTTAGTTTCCTTACAATATGCCTTTCAGAATTTGATAGAAGCTACTATGTTGTTAATAGCAGTTTTAGGGCCAATTGCTGTAGGTGCTTCTTTACTGCCTGTAGCTGGGAAACCAATTTTTGCATGGCTAACCGGATTTTTATCTATTGGAATCGCCAAGATTTCATTCAATATTATTGCTGTTGTGACTGCCGCAGTTATTGTAAAAGGGCCAGGTAACAATCTTAATGCTGATCCAGACTTAATGTGGTTCATAATTTTTCTGGGAATTTTAGCACCAATCTTATCGCTACTTGTGGCTGCTGCTGGTGGTTTTGCAGTCTTCAGTGCTATCAGCAGTACAGCTTCTTTAGTTAAAGAGAGGATATAGAAAATATAAAATTCTTGTAAGTGTTGTAACTAAGTAAGTATATGCAAAACATCATATATAATAGCTGAAGTTTTTGCACGAGGAGGTGAGGAAATGGTGCGTTTACTAGAAAAAAGACAAAGAACGGCAAGTGTTTTGACATTTTTTGCGATCGCAACCTTCAGTTTACATATATTAGTTTTATTTTTATTCTTATTACAAGGGCTAAATATTCGCCAACTCAGTTTGAGAAAACCTCCCAACTTTGTGCAATTAATCGATGGGAAACCAGTAGCTAATATTGATGATTTAGCCAGAGAACCAGAAGCAATTCGCCAATTTATCAGCAAAACGATGATATCAATGTTTAGCTGGTCTGGAACCTTACCACCACAAAATATTGAAGAAGTCGCAAACCCCAAATCCGATTTAGGAATACTGATTAACACACCTCAAGGTGGTAGCCAAAAAATTACTACCAGCAGTTGGGTGGCTAGTTTTGCCTTATCAGAAGACTTTCGCAAAGGTTTTTTAAGCACAGTTGCAGAAATGACACCGCCAGAAGTTTTCTCTGAAAATGCCAACCAAGCGATGACTTCACAACTAGTAATTAAAAGAGTTTATCCGCCAAAACAAATTGCACCAGGGAAGTGGCAAGTGGGTATGGTAGCGGACTTAGTTCAAAAAAATCGAGTTGGTGGGGCAAAACTTATAACTCCTTTTAATAAAGATTTACTTGTACGTGCAGCAGATTATTTCGCTAATCCCCAAGCCGACAATAGCACCGACTTGCAAAAAGCAATTTATAGTGTCCGCGCTGATAGACTAGAAATTTATGAAATTCGTAACTTATGTTTGCTAGATGACTACAACCCGAACAAAAATCAATCAAAACAATGCGGAAATGGGCAAACATCTGATGGTTTTATCAGATAATCGATTTTTTATGTGAAGATAGTTCAATTTTTTATACGATCAATCATTAATGCAATTACTAAAACCAGAAAATAAGAAAAATAGTCCCTTACCCCTGTTGGCAGTAGGAACCTTTGGTTTACATCTATTTACCTTACTGTTACTAATATTTCACTGGTCTATGTTACAACAGTTAGGCCGACAACTCACACCTCAAAGTTTAGTGCAACTTGTTGATGGTCATGCGATAACGGTAGACCCCCAACCCAATTTAGAGCGACAACCAGAGACTATTCGGCGCTTTGTGGGTGAAACTATGAGTTTAATGCTTACATGGTCACAACAGCAGCCGCCAACACAAATCTGGGAAATTAGCTCCCAACTAGTAGCTGATGATTTTAAAGAAAAAATGAAGTCAGAAATTACTAATTTAAATCCAGATAGCCAATTTGAAAATGTTAATCGAGGAGCGGAGAATGTCTTAGTAATCCAAAAAGTTTCTCAACCTCAAGAAATAAGTAATGGAAAGTGGAAAGTAGAGATACTTGCCAATCAATTAATTTTTAACAGTTATGATAAATTAGGGAAATCAGTTTCCTTTAATAAACAAATTTTAGTTAGAGCAATAGATCAACCTGTAACTTCACTACCAAATGCAGCACTACCGTCGCAGTTTGCAGCTTACCGCCTTGGAGAAGCCAGATTAGAAATTTATAATATATGTGAAATTAAAGATAATAATTGTTCTGGAAATCCAAACAAGGCTCTACCATGACCCGATACTCAATTCCTGCCGAAACGCCTCCCCAAAATGGATTTACTCTAACTACCGACGATCGCCAACCAGAAGTAGAATCTGTAGATTGGGAATCGCGGATGTCAAGGTTGGTCGGCTTTGAAGAAGAATCTTCTTCTAGTGACACCGAAGGCTCGGAAGACTCTGCAACGCCGCCAGAGTCGCTATCTCTTCCACAAGAAGTTCAGACTAAACAAGCACTCTCATCTAATCCCTTTGCCAAGTTAGGCTTGGTAGGGGCTGCTACCTTAGCGATCGTTTTGGTGGGTGGTGTGTTTTTGTCTCAGTTGATGAGTGGCAACAATCAAAAGCCAAAAACTATTGTTTCTCCACCAGTGCAACAGCAGCCCACTGATGAATCCATATCTCAACAGATGGAAGGTCAAATAGATACTCTCAAAACGAAATTAGCCCTGACTGAACAAGCACAGATGGTGAAAGCTGCCCAACAACAGCTGAGAATTGCCAAATCAACGCCGACAGTAGCTTTACAACAACCCTCAGTTAGACAGAAAGTGATCCCAACACCCCCACCAACAGCTTACGTACCTCGGACAGTGACAGTTGAGCGCATCGTTAGAGTACCTGCTTCTCAACCTTCACTATCGCCCCAACCACCAGTTGTGAACCCCACTCAACCAGTAGTTAATACAACTCCACCAGCTCCACCAAACCCATTTGCAGAGTGGGCAAGGTTAGCAAAGTTAGGTAGCTACGGTCAAGTCAATCCTAGCAATCAACCTACTAGTAATATAGCTACTTTGGAACCTGCAAAGACTACACAGCCGCAGCAAGAAACACCAAACCCCGATCCTGAGCAAACCCCACAAACCTCACAACCAGAAAATTCTGCGGTCAGTCAAGCCCAGCCGCAGGGACAGAAATCTGTAGCAGTTGGGAGTAGTGCCAAAGCTGTGTTGGCGTCAGCAATATCTGGAGAAACTACTAATAAGTCAGGCGGTGGTGGTGATACAGATGAAGCGAAAAATGTATTTGTGATCCGATTGACAGAACCACTAAAATCTACCGATGGTACAGTCGCTCTACCTGCAAACACCCAATTCCAAGCTGAAATTAGTTCGATTTCTGAACAAGGTCTTTTGCAGATGAATGTAGTCAAGGTTATCTTGCAAAATAATGGCAACCCTATAGAACGAAGCTTACCCAACAATGCAATTATTCTTCGTGGTACCCAAGGTAAACCTTTAATCGCAAATAAATATCCCGGTCAAAGCTCGTCTATAGCCTCAATGGATGCAGGACTATTCGTTTTGGGAGGTATTGCTAAAGCAGCAGAGTTAGTAAATCGCCCTGATACAAAACTCGTGCCATATTCTATAACATCAACATCTCCCAACACTAACACCGAAAACCCGAACGATACCAACACCAACACCTCCAGTGGCCTTGTTAGTGAGACTGACAACAGACGCAATCTTGGAGCTGCGGTTTTAGAAGGTGGTATGAACTCTGTAGTACCCCAAATTGCCCAACGTAATCAACAGGCGATCGCTCAAATGTCACAACAAGGTGGTGTTTGGTTTTTGCCAGCAGGCACAAATATTGAAATATATGTGAATCAACCAACTCAGTTTTAAGGGGTAATATTTATACCAATTTTAGATATTTGCAACCATGAAAAAGAATATTAATTTGTCAGGAAATAGCCCAAAACGTTCTTATTTCCTACCTATAGCTTCCTTAATTTTCTCGGTTGCTATGTTCTTGTTGATAGGTCGTGCTGTAGCTAATAACGCCGTTCTGCGTTCCGTATTTTCCTGCCAAGCACAAGGTTTAGGGGGACTAGTACCTACGATCGACGTTTGGTATCAACAAGGAACAAACTTAAGTTTTATTCCGGCTGGAGAAGTAATTAAAAAAGTTTGGTTAAATGACCCATCAGAAGTAACTATGGATTTTGATGGTCCAGTATGTATGCAGTTTGGTCAAGAAGCTAATAATAGTTCAGGAGATTGTAAAAACTCCGCAGCCAATGTAATTCAACTCAGACGAATTCAAAAACTGGACATTCCTGGACTTCCTCCCACTAGCAATACACTTTTAACAGTTGTTACCGAAGCGCAAGGTAAAAACAAGTTGTATACTTTTAAAGTGATATATAAAACAGATAATCCTGAATATCACACTTTAGCAGTTTTTCCCGATCCTTCTGGTCAGGAAGGAGCTTGTGCGAAAGTTTTACAATAAATAAAGTTCTAGCAAAATTACCCGATAGCCACAGAAATTTCCCTTCGACAAAAAGCGTTGATGCCTACGTATGTCTGCATTGTAGCCGATCAAGAGCTTTGCTATAATTCCCTCCTTTTAAAGAACGGTTAGCAGGGTGGTTTCATACGAAAAAAGAAAAATATAACAGTCGAAGCATAGGTTAGGACTATGTTGGTTGCTCAAACCTTTGATAAGCTGTTCCACATTTAACTTGCAATAACAGCGTTACCCTTGTTTTTGAC
>CAXUOL010000213.1:0-9345 GCA_964252435.1 uncultured Nostoc sp. | reverse complement strand
CCCCACTCCCTTATCTCCCCCATCTCCCCACAGATTTTTGTTTAAGTATTACTAAAATTCTTCTCCAACACCAAAAAATAGTGGTATGGATAACTGGGATCGATATATTCTTGTTTAACAGTTAACCCAGCTTTGGCAACAGAGTTTAAAATCCGCTTTTTGGGATAACCTTTCAAACCCATTTCCCAGTAGTGTTCGTCACAGACTGGCGTTGTACTCCAGAATTTTGGCACATTGAATAGTAAATACCTTGGTCTGCCTGAAAAAGAAGTTTTCACCTGAAACGAGAGGTATTGAGTGCAATAGGGAATCGAAATCACCAAAAATTTCTTAGTTGCTTCGGCAAGTTTTCTTAATGCTTCTTCTGACTCAGCGTAGGGGAAATGTTCTAGCACTTGAAACAGAACAATCGCATCAAATTTATCTTTTGGTAATGAAAAATCTGTAGTCAAATCCAAAATTATTTCTGGTTTGAGGCTGGGGTCAACATCAGCAGTGGAGACGTTGTATCCATTATTCTTCAAGATGTCTGTTAACAGAGAATTAAAAATCCCAATTTCCAGAACGTTTTTTACCTGATTACCCAGCGAAAAAATCAGACGCAGCTGGTGATGATAACTGATGAGGCGATTTTTTGATAAATATTCTGAATTTCTAATATCTAACGAGCTGATGAGTTGCATAAATAAGCCTACCTAAGCTGAGAGATTAATAAATTTGGTGCGTATACAACTACAGGATTCCCGGAAAAATCATCAAAGTAACAGTACCTTGTTTCCTTTGTATACAATACATCACATCTCCTAGAAGGCTACGGTGTACACCATCTTGGTAATGAAGCCCAAACTCTGGATTTACCCCCCTTAATCCCCCCTTGTAAAGGGGGGAAATATCCGGTTCTCCCCCTTAGCAAGGGGGAGTTAGAGGGGGTGAGAAGGACTTGTATACACACCTTAGCCTAGAAGGAGAGAGGCTTTGAAGGGGGATTTTCCAGGGCAAAATATCCACTAACACCAAGCATATTGGCTTAACGAGTAGGATTCTACGCGCTAAAGTATTTTGCTAATGGGTGATAGGTAATAATCGCAGTGGTAGACTGTTCTGGATAAAGTTGTTCACTTTCATCCATATACAAGTTAATCCTGTCAGTCTGCAATAACTCCAGTTGCTTGTACTGATCCTGAATATTTGGACAAGCTGGATATCCAAAACTATACCGCGAGCCACGATAGCGTTGTGCTAATATATCCCGAATATTGTCGGGTTCCTCAGCAGTAAAACCTAACTCCCGGCGAATTCTGGCGTGTGTCCATTCAGCTACAGCTTCCGCTACCTGCACCGCCATCCCGTGGAAATACAGATAATCGGTGTATTGATTAGCAGCAAACAGCTTTTGGGCGAACTCTGTGGCAATTTCCCCTACAGTCACCGCCTGCATCGGGAAGACATCAATAATTCCTGACTCCTTCGGTGCAAAGAAATCTGCTATGCACAGCCGCCTTAAAGACTTCTGTCTGGGAAACTCGAAAGTTGTAACCTGCTGTGATTGGTTCTCAGAGTCATATATATGTAGAGAATTCCCTTCAGATTGACAAGGGAAGTACCCATAAATCACCTGGGGATGCAACAGATTCTCTTCAATAATTCGCTGTTTCCAAGTTTCTAAAACTGGGTAGACTTTCTCAGCTAAGAAAGCCTGATATTCTTCCTTAGATTGTTCCTTTGGTTTACGGAATTGCCACTGTCCAGCAACTAAAGCTTGTAAATCCAAGTGCCAGAATATTTCCTCGATGGGAATATCACTAGGCTGCAATAACTTCGTTCCCCAAAAAGGCGGTGTGGGACGTTCAATATCTACAGCCACAGCTTCGGAACGTCTCGTATCTACTACTTTTGGTTCAGCAGATGTTTCTTCAGCAGTTGTAGCTTTTGGTTCTTTGTTACCATTTGTCGCAACTTCAGCCGTTTCGACTTCATTCAAAAATCCCTGCAAATCCTGCCAGTTCCCAGTGGCTTTTGCTGGCATTAATTTATCCATGAAGTGCAAGTCAGAAAAGGCATCTTTGCCATAAACAACTTTACCTTTGTAAGTTTTTTGGCAATCTTCATGCACAAATTTGGGAGTCAGCGCCGCACCACCTAAAATTACCGGGACACTAATTCCCTTTTCGTTGAATACCTCCAAGTTCTCTTTCATGAAGGCGGTGGATTTCACCAGCAAACCACTCATGGCAATACAATCAGCTTTGTGCTGTTCGTAAGCGTTGATGATGTTTTCTACTGGCTGCTTAATTCCCAGGTTAATCACCTTGTAGCCGTTGTTGGACAAGATGATATCTACCAAGTTTTTACCAATGTCGTGGACATCGCCTTTGACTGTGGCAATGATAAAGGTTCCCTTGGCATTGTTGCCTGATTCTGATTTTTCCATGAACGGTTCTAGAAACGCTACCGCCGCTTTCATGGTTTCTGCAGATTGCAAGACAAAGGGTAGCTGCATTTGTCCAGAACCGAATAATTCTCCGACAACTTTCATCCCATCTAGCAAGAAGGTGTTGATAATTTCTAAGGGGGGATGTTCTTCTAAGGCTTTTTTCAGATGTTCTTCTAAGCCAATGCGTTCGCCGTCGATGATATGGCGTTTGAGTCGTTCGGGGATAGGGAGGCTTTCATCTAAGGAGCGATCGCGTTTTGTCGTCACCCCAGCAAATACTGTGGTAAGCTCTCCCAAGGGATCGTAAACGCAAACATTACCCTCAAACTTCCGCTCGTCATAAATCAACTGCCGACAGATTTCTTGATGGCGTGACTCAATCTTCGAGAGCGGTAAAATCTTGTTAGCGCTGACAATGGCTGCATCCATTCCCGCCGTCGTCGCTTCGTGCAAAAACACCGAGTTCAGCACCATCCGTGAGGCTGGATTTAAACCAAAGGAAATATTGGAAACACCCAAAATTACATGACATCCAGGCAATTCTTGACGAATCCGCCGGATAGATTCAATTGTGGCTTTACCGTTTTCTCGGTCTTCTTCAATCCCGGTGGAAATTGGTAACGCTAGGGTATCAAAAAATATTTCTGTGGGTGGTATGCCATATTCTACAGCTTGACGGTATGCGCGTTGTGCGATCGCAAATTTTTTGTCTGCTGTCCGCGCCATGCCATCTTCATCGATAGTACCAATGACTACACCAGCACCGTATTTCTTCGCTAAATCCAATACTTTCAAAAAGCGCGGTTCCCCATCTTCGTAGTTGGTGGAGTTCAGCAAACACTTACCACCGGCAATCTTTAAACCCGCCTCCATCTTTTCCCATTCCGTGGAGTCAAGCATTAAAGGCAATGTCACATTATTAACAATGCGCGAAACTAATTCGTGCATATCGCGCACACCATCGCGTCCCACATAATCGACGTTGACATCAAGGATGTGTGCGCCTTCTTTGACTTGCGCCCTCGCCATTGAAACGAGTCCATCCCAATCTTCGGCATTTAGTAAATCGCGGCACTTTTTGGAACCACTGGCGTTAAGACGTTCGCCAACAATCAAGAAGGAATTATCTTGGTCGTAGGGTTGAGTAGTGTAAATTGATGCTGCTGCTGGTTCTAAACTTGGCTGTCTAACTTTTGGCTTCAGGTCTTTAGCGACTTCTGCCAATTGTTGAATGTGTTCTGGACGCGTCCCACAGCAACCCCCAATCACTTGGACACCCAAATCTTCAACAAAATGCATCAGCGCCATCCGTAATTCTAACGGTGTTAGGCGGTAGTGCGCTTGACCGCCGACGTTTTCAGGTAAACCCGCGTTGGGAATACAGGAAACGATGAAAGGTGAATGTTCTGCCAGATACTTGATATGTGGTTTCATCAAGTCTGGACCAGTGGCACAGTTCAAACCGAGAATATCAATTGGATAAGGTGACAAAATTGTCAGCACAGCACTGATTTCTGAACCAACCAACATTGTGCCCATGCTTTCCATTGTCACAGACACCATCAACGGTCGGCGATCGCCTTTTTTGGCAAATACCTCTTCAATGGCATTCAGCGCCGCTTTAATTTGCAGCACATCTTGGCAAGTTTCCACCAAAAATAAATCGACACCACCATCCCACAGTGCTTCTGCTTGTTCAGCAAAAGTAGCTTTCATGGTGTCAAAGTCAATATGTCCCAAGGTAGGGAGTTTCGTTGTCGGGCCGATAGAACCAGCCACAAATCGGGGTTTTTCTGGCGTGGAAAATTCCGCCGCCACACGCTTCGCCAATTCTGCGGCTGTCTTGCTGAGATAATAGGCTTGGTCTGCCAAGTCATATTCTGCCAGCACCAGGGAGGTACTGCCAAAGGTATCGGTTTCAATGACATCAGCACCAGCAGCGAGAAAGTCTCGGTGAACCTTAGCCACAGCTTCGGGGTTGGTGTGGACTAAGTATTCGTTACAACCTTCATACTGTGGGCCGCCGAAGTCTTCAGCAGTGAGGTTTTGGGTTTGTAAGTTGGTTCCCATCGCCCCGTCGAAGACGAGGACTGGGCTATCTGGACTACGCAGGCGTTCAAGGAAAGAATGAGTCATATTTTCCTAGAAGAAATGAGGAAATCAAGTGAGTCTTGTGATACTCGACTTACTTTATTATTTTCCAAGATTGTGATATTTTTGGCATCTTTTATTGAAGAAGAATTCAGCTATTCTGAATTCAGGAGCGGAGCCGGAGACGTTTCCGTTGCTCCGGTCAGAATCAAGACGCTTGCGGACTCGCTCTAAGCGTTGGCGCAGCCTCTCGTTCGCGCAGTGTCTCCGACAGGAGAAGAAGAAGCCATGCCGAAGGCGTTGCCTCTCGTTCGCGTTAGCGTCTTTGTTCGCGCAGCGTCTCCGACAGGAGAAGAAGAAGAGAAGGCTTTACGCTGCGCTATCAGTCGGGGATTGGGACCCGCGACTACGAAAGTTGACCACCAAATGTACGATTTGGTGGGGGTTTTAAACCCGATGAGGTAATTCGACTTGTGTGTATAGCGTAACCCAAAGAGTGGGGAGGGGTTGGGAGTGAGTGCAATGACTGTGGTTAGCATAACTAATTATGCGGACATGATATCACTCCTACTGGTGTCTATCGGCTGAATAATGGACAATTGCTATTGAGTCGAGAATGTTCTTAATTTTGGAAAAGTCGAGCTAAAATCATGACGGAAAGAAGCCTATAATTCCTAAATATGTGTCTCTATACAAGATACATACATCGTTCACACAGATGATAAAAATTACAAATTTCAACAGTGCCGGTAAACTGACCGCTCTTTTGTTCCTGATAACTCTCTTCCTCACACCTTGTGTGATTGTAAATGCAGGAGAACGTGGTATATTAATGAAATTTGGCGAAGTACAAAACCAGATATTAGGAGAAGGACTTCACTTAATTATTCCTGTAGTCAATACTGTGACAAAGTTGAGTATTAGAGTCCAAAAACAGGAAATTTCTGCTGAGGCTTCTTCCAAAGATTTACAAAATGTTTTCGCCGATGTAGCCCTCAATTGGCATATTATTCCCCAGGAAGCAAATGCCATTTTTCAGGAAATTGGAGATGAACAAAATGTAGTTATTCGGATTATTAACCCAGCAGTTGAAGAAGTACTAAAAGCAGTAATAGCAAAGTATACTGCTGAAGAAATTATTACTAAACGAGGAGAAGTCAAAAGTGGAGTAGATGATGCATTGTCCACACGACTAGGTAGCTATCACGTTGCAGTTGATGATATTTCTCTAGTTCATGTGCATTTTTCAGAACGATTTGGTGAGGCGGTGGAGGCGAAGCAGATTGCTGAACAAGAAGCAAAACGAGCAGAGTTTATCGCACTGAAAGCAACAAAAGAGGCTGAGGCAAAAGTTAATTTAGCCAAAGGTGAGGCTGAGGCACACAGATTATTACGTGATGGTTTAACTCCAGAAATTCTGCAAAGGCAAGCAATAGAAAAATGGAATGGTAAGTTGCCATTAATTGTAAGTAAGGAGCCTCCAAAATTGTTGAATCTAAGTGAATTTTTAAAATTTGACGAAAATTGATCTTCTTCGTAGCTGATTTGCTCTCCATCCAGAGACTTAGAACCCGGATTAATTGAATAAGTCAGTTTTTTTGTTCGTAACTCCTCCACCTATTGCTATATCTGCTACATATATAGCAATTCTATTTGAGTTGTGAAAATTAATGAACCGCCTTCGCGCTTCGCGTCTCGTAGAGAAGACGCCAAGAGCGCGAAGAAAAAAAGAGAAGTTTTCACAATTGATTTAGGACTGCTATACATAGTATGGGTGCATAGATATGAACCCATACTATCGATTCCTTATAGAAAGGTGTTGAAGAAGAATTTAGCTATTCTGAATTCAGAAGTCAGAATCAAGACACTCCAGGATGAGCTTGCCGCCGGCGCTATCAGTCGGGGATTCTAGACCCGCGACTACGAAAGTTGACCACCAAATCTAGGATTTGGAGGGGGTTTTAAACCCGTTTATTCAGACGCTCTCTACGAGACGCTAAAAGCGAACGAGTACTCGCTTGCCGCCGGCGCTATCCACCAGTCGCACAGAATACCTTTCCTGTATTCTGGCTCCTGACTCCTGAATTCTATTTCGATAAACTAAATTAACTGTTGGAGAATAAAATAGGAGAATCAAGAATCTTCAACTGGATCAACAGCATAATCAACAGGGTATAAACTGTCGAAGAAATTAAACCTGTGAACAATTCTTTTTTGAGGTTATGCTCTTGAGGCTCTTTTTGAAAAATGTCCTTAGAACCGAATTGCATCAAGAGAATTCCCACAATATTAGAGAGCCAGTATCCGATAATTGAACAAGGTAGAAGCAATTTTGGGGAAAGTAAACTACATGCATACCCAAAACCATAAGCTATTGGCAAATTGAATAGTAAGTCATTCCACCAACATAATGGTGATAATAAATATCCTAGTACTACAAAAAATCCACCTCTGAGTTTTTTGAAAATGTGTTTTTTGGACTCTACTGGAGTAGACTGTTGTAATTGCTCTAGTCCTGTGTCTCTTGTTACATTCAACTCTTGACTAACGTTTTGGACGCTTTCCATAAAAAACCACTATTCCTATCGTCTTAGTGTAGTTTAATATATAAACTAAATTAACGTCTAGTACACGAGTGATGACATTTTGGCTTTTTAATGCTGAAAGTTTTACCACTAGATAGTCTCAGCAAAATTGTAAAAAGCAAATTTGAGTTTAAATCAACTGCAACTTCACGATATCTGAATTTCTGCTAGAGACACATTAGTTAGTTCGCTTTTTGCAGAATCTAGGTTTTTCCTTGAATATCTAAGTGAGATAGTATAATTTATACACAATTGAGACAATCAACGCTATTTATTGCTAAATAAGTTTCAAAATAAATATATATCTTCCTAAATCATAGCACACGATGAGTTCCAAGACCGATACTGCAATAGCCAGAGCCTTATTAAATTGGGGTGAATGTTGAGTTGCAAAATTTTTATGTTTTTGCATATCGCAGGGGCAGAAATTTGAACTAATAATAGCTACAATAAAAGTGCTGAGGTATCTTAATCAAAAAATGACAGATTTAACTCCAAACAGCACCTTTTTAATAGTAGGAATTGTTTTTATAACGATTGCTGTCATCGGGCAATCTAAATTAGCTTTTATTGAAATCAATCCTGGTTGTTTTGGGAGAATTTTGGCTTTACTTATTGGTATTTCGATCCTGTTATATGCTTTAGGACTATTTAATTTTTCAACAGTAAATCTAGATTTATTAAGAATTTATCTGACAGAACAAATAAAACAGAGTATAAGTTCAATTAATGACCTTTTGCAAGGTTCGTAATAGATCATAAATAAACTTCTTCCACTATCATCCAATACGCTTGGGTTAAGGGCTAATGGCAAAAATTTTGGGTTTTGGAGACGCGATAAATCGCCGTCTATACAAGCGTTTTGGCCTTATCTGAACTGTATTGCCCTATCACCTTGATTCTTTTACCTGGATGCGAAATTTGCCCAATAATCGCTGCCAAGCTAGTTCTTTTGTCGCTTCTTCCCAATGCCAGCGCAATAAATTAGCGGCTTGATTTTTGGCAATTCCAGGCAAACCAATCGCTTGTCTAGGTGCATCTGTAGCTAGTAAAATAGCAGCCTCCACATCACAAATCCCCCACTTTACCAAATTCTGCACTCCTACTAACAAGGGTAAAGTCGTCCCCGATAAAGTGCCATCGGCTAGTCGTGCTGTACCGTTTTGAACTTCAATTTGCCGACTGTCCCAAGGATAGATGCCATCGGGTAGCCCCAGAGGTGAAAGAGCATCGCTAACGAGGAACAGCCCTTTTTCTTGATAGCTAGCGCGAAGTAATATTTGCAGCATCGTGGGCGAAACGTGTTCACCATCAGCAATAAAACCACACATGACATCAGGATGAGTAATTGCTGCCCCTAATAATCCTGGTTCGCGGTGATGCAATGGTGGCATGGCATTGAAAGCATGAGTTACCATCGTTGTACCGAGTTCAAAAGCAAGTTGCGCTTGGGCTGATGTTGCCTGAGAATGTCCTAAACTAACGGTAATCCCTAAAGAACGCAAATATGGAATTACTTCGTTTGTGGGATCTAACTCCGGCGCTAGGGTGATGACTTTTACAACATGGGCATAATCACCCAAAACCCGCTTTACCTCGTCAATTGTTAAGGGTAACAAGTACTCTGCTGGGTGTGCGCCGCGCTTTTGGTAATTCAAAAATGGGCCTTCTAGATGTACTCCGAGAATCTTGGCAGATGACCTTACCCCCAACTCCTCTTTGTTGACAGAGAGGGGAGTAAAATTAGCAATGACTGCTAGCGATCGCTGAATCTTTTCTACTGAAGTTGTCACAAGTGTCGGTAAAAATCCATCTACCCCGACATCCCACAAAAATTGCGTTATTTTCTGGAGTACATGAGCATTTTCAACCGTTAAATCAGGAAATGCCAAACCCAACGCACCGTTAATTTGCAAATCAACGCCACCCAATGAAATCCAGTCACCTGCAACATCTATCACGGATGCACAGATGTCCTTCCCGACTGTACCCATTGGCAAGATTTGCTCAATTATGCCCTCTTGATTAACCAAGAGCATCTGCAAATCTTTGTAACCAGGTACTCTAGCATTGATAATATCTACAGGATTTTGTGTTGCTTGGGTCATCACACTGACGAGAAGATAGCTAAATCTGATTTTAGATGCAACCAATAAGCTGTTGTGTTTTTAATTTGCACATTGAGACAGCAGAGGAGCAGAGGAGCAGAGGAGCAGGGGAGCAGGGGAGCAGGGG
>CAXUOL010000212.1:5172-9380 GCA_964252435.1 uncultured Nostoc sp. | reverse complement strand
CGGTTTTTAACCACGAAGGCACTCTCGATAAATTTATTGGTGATGCCTTAATGGCAGTATTTGGTGCGCCGCTACCATTGACAGAAAATCATGCTTGGAGGGCTGTGCAGTCAGCCTTAGATATGAGACGCCGCTTAGAGGAATTTAACCAGCGGCGAATTATCCAAGCGCAGCCACAAATTCGTATTGGTATTGGCATTAGTTCTGGGGATGTAGTTTCGGGTAATATTGGTTCTCGCAAACGGATGGATTACACCGTCATTGGCGATGGTGTAAATTTGAGTTCGCGCTTGGAAGCGGTAACTAAGGATTACGGTTGTGATATTCTTTTAAGTGAATTTACTTACCAATTGTGCAGCGATCGCATTTGGGTGCGCCAATTAGATAAAATCCGAGTCAAAGGCAAACACCAGGCAGTTAATATCTACGAGTTAATTGGCGATCGCACTACTCCCTTAGATGCCAACACTCAAGAGTTTTTATTTCACTATCATACTGGACGCGATGCTTATTTATCGCGCAACTTCTCACAAGCGATCGCTTGTTTCGAGTCCGCCAAATGTATCCAACCCCAAGACCAAGCTGTTGATATCCACCTAGAGCGTGCGCGTATTTATCAACAAACGCCCCCTCCAGAGTCCTGGGATGGTGTCTGGACAATGCTTACTAAGTAGTCATTTGTCAATTCCCCATGCCCAATGCCCAATGCCCCATTCCCCATTCAACCTTGAGCCTCTCCCTGGTCATCTTGAAAGGGATCTTCGCCAATTCCTAGCTCTTTTTTTGAGCGTTTCAACTGTTTCCACAAATCCTTTATTTGTTCGTAAGCTGCACCTGGAGGCACTTTTCCAGCTGTTTCTAAGTTGCAAATGTAACTTACCCGTTGAGCAAATTCCTGGAGATTTGCATTAAAAACCAAGTTTTCTGGCTTAACCTGACCGTAGTAGCGACCGCGAGGGTAGAGAAAATCATCCTTGTTCACTATTTTTTTCTCCATTTATTCAATTCACCTTGTATTTGGGTTTCTGAAGTTGAATTACTAGCTAACCTAATCTTTCTTTTGTCAGATTGGGGTAAATCAAATCATCCAATTCCTTTTCCAATTGTTGATGCAGATTTGAGACTAGAGGATAAACCTTGAAATACTTTATGTTGTAAATATTACAAAAAAAGTTTCAGCTAAAGTAACTAGAGAGAATATTTGATTTTCCTCCCTGTTGCCAATTTATCTCATCTTAATTTATGAAATTCAAATTGTAATTAGCTTCAATCGAAACCTTTAGGTACAAATTATGATGACATAGCAGTATATCTTGGTAACTTTTTTTTCAAAACTAATTATAATCCTGATAGTAAAACTACTTAGGTAAGAATACTAGATACGAAAGCCAATTGTCCTCTGTTAAAAGTTAGAGATTTAGTTGTGAACTACCCACACGAGGACTGTCGTCAACTCACTCGCAATTCATCTCACACTCCTATCGACGGTGAGATGTGAGGCTTCTTGCTGTTTCAGCTAAATATTTGGCAACTGGCTATTAAGCAGCGATCAAGAAGAAAAAATTGGGCTGGGTATTGGTTATTAATTTTTTACCCTGCCCCTGCTTCCTCTTAAATAATCACCAATGGTTAATAGTTAATAACTAAAGATAAAATGGTGAAGCCTCAAAGGACAACTTTTGTCCATCGCCTAAAACATTACCTGCCACCATGTCTGTTAATTCCAAGTTATACGAAGGCAAAGCAAAAATTCTTTATACAACGGACGATCCCGAAGTTTTGTTGGCTGATTTTAAGGACGATGCCACGGCGTTTAACGCCCAAAAGCGTGGAAACATCGA
The DNA here is from genome assembly GCA_964252435.1 of uncultured Nostoc sp. GTDB lineage: Bacteria > Cyanobacteriota > Cyanobacteriia > Cyanobacteriales > Nostocaceae > Nostoc. The sequence continues at coordinate 7,539 of CAXUOL010000212.1, read as the reverse complement.
AGGTAAAGGAAAAATTAATTGTAGCATTTCCAGCCAGCTTTTTAAACAGTTGGAGGCTTATGGTATAAAGACTCACTTTATCGACAGCCCTGCCCCGAATCAAATGCGGGTGAGAGCTGTAAAGATTTTACCCTTAGAAGTAGTGATCAGAAATATTGCTGCTGGCAGTCTGTGTCAGCAAACAGGATTACCAGTAGGTACAATTCTGAAACAGCCTTTGGTTGAATTCTATTATAAAAACGATCAATTAGGAGATCCTTTGTTGACACGCGATCGCTTGTACCTGCTAGAACTAGCAACTGCGGAACAAGTAGACGCAATTACACATCTAGCATTGCAAATCAATGAATTTCTCAATAACTTTTGGCAGCGGTGTGGCATTACCCTAGTAGACTTCAAACTAGAGTTTGGTTTGGACTCACAACAGCAGTTGCTCTTGGCAGATGAAATTAGCCCCGACACCTGCCGTTTGTGGGATACCACAGAAAAGGACTCAAATCGGCGGGTAATGGACAAAGATCGCTTTCGCCGAGACTTAGGAAATGTAGAGGATGCCTACCAGGAGGTTTTACAAAGAGTGCTAAAAGCAGTAGAAACTATAAGTTAACCAGGTAAAAACCAAAAGGTGAGAAGGAATTATATTTAACTTTTGCCTTTTGCCTTTTGCCTTGTAAAGTAAAAAAGCAAAAGAAAAAAATTATGTTTTGAGTTTTACCTTTGGCATAAGGGCATTATTGCCTTGTGATGGTGTGTGTGTGGTCGTGAAGAGGAATATAAGTAAAATGCGTTTATCTCCCGTATTGCTGGCAGCAGTAGCAATTGCAGCCCCATTGGGTGGCTCATTGAGTGCGAATGCAGAAACCGCCAACAATTCCAAACAGACAACAGAAGTTTTGACACTAGAAACAAATCAGCAGCCAGAAAAGGACACTGGTCAGGTTAACTCTAGTAAAAGTCTAGAATCTCAACCTAAATCTACAGCAACTATAGAGGCAGAGCGTCCCCAATCCCGCGTCGTCGCCATTTACCCTGCCAACCCAGCAGCGATGCCTGCGGCGGGCGCCACCCCAAAGGTAATTGTGCCAACCTCCACAACGCCAACAACTGCACAAACCCCTCTAATAAATCCCAACCCTACTCAACAGCCGTCTCCGGCTCCAGACATTCCACCGCCAGAAATTCAACAACCAACCCCTTCCCCAACTCCTGAGACAACTCCAGTCCCAGAAAATGTCAATCCACCGACAACGGAACCTTTATTACCCACAACTCCAGAACCATCAGCTACTCCAGATATTCCCCCCCCAGCTAGGCAACAAAGAACACCTGCGCCATTCCCAGGCGCTACTCCCAGTCCGCAGAATGTTAACCCACCGACAACTCCGGGTAGTAATCTATTCCCAGGTGCTACTCCCAGTCCGCAGAATGTTAATCCACCGACAACTCCGGGCAATACTCCATTCCCAGGCACTACTCCCAGTCCGCAGAATGTTAACCCACCGACAACTCCGGGTAATACTCAACCCAACACAGCTCCAGAAGCCAATGACCCCCGCGTACTAGTATCGGAAGTAGTAGTTAGATCCCAGGCTGGGCAACTATCACCAGAATTGGAAAGCCAAGTTTACAGAGTAATTCGTACCCAACCAGGACAAACAACAACTCGCAGCCAACTGCAAGAAGATATTAACGCCATCTTTGGTACTGGCTTCTTCTCCAACGTCCAAGCCGCGCCAGAAGATACCCCCTTGGGAGTGCGGGTGAGCTTTGTTGTGCAGCCTAACCCCGTCCTCAGCAAAGTAGAAGTGCAAGCCAATCCTGGCACTGGTGTCCCTTCTGTACTACCAGCTAGCACTGTGGATGAAGTATTTCGAGAGCAGTATGGCAAAATTCTCAATTTGCGTGACTTGCAAGAAGGCATCAAGCAGTTAAACAAGCGGTATCAAGACCAAGGTTATGTACTAGCCAACGTGATTGGAGCGCCACAAGTCTCTGAAAGCGGAGTTGTTACCTTACAAGTAGCAGAAGGGGTAGTAGAGAATATTAGAGTCCGGTTCCGCAACAAAGATGGTCAAGAAACAGACGAAAAGGGACAACCAATTCGGGGACGGACACAGGATTACATCATTACCCGAGAAGTGGAGTTGAAGCCAGGACAAGTATTCAATCGCAACACAGTGCAAAAAGACTTACAGCGCGTGTATGGACTGGGACTGTTTGAAGATGTGAATGTGTCCCTTGACCCTGGTACCGACCCCAGCAAGGTTGATGTAGTAGTGAATGTAGCTGAACGCAGCAGCGGTTCTATTGCAGCTGGGGCAGGGATTAGTTCTGCTAGCGGACTTTTTGGAACAGTTAGCTATCAAC
>CAXUOL010000212.1:1552-5072 GCA_964252435.1 uncultured Nostoc sp. | reverse complement strand
GCTGGGGCAGGGATTAGTTCTGCTAGCGGACTTTTTGGAACAGTTAGCTATCAACAGCAAAACCTGAACGGTAGGAACCAAAAACTGGGGACAGAAATACAGGTGGGAGAACGAGAACTGCTGTTTGACGTGCGGTTTACCGACCCCTGGATCGCAGGAGATCCTTACCGGACTTCCTACACAACCAATATTTTCCGCCGCAGTTCTATTTCGTTGATTTTTGATGGTCAAGATGAAGACATTAGGACGTTTAATCCAGGTAATCCCACTGATGTAGATTCTCAGGATCGCCCCCGAATTCTCCGTCTAGGTGGCGGTGTCACCTTTACCCGTCCCCTCTCTGCCAATCCCTACAAAACTTCCGTCTGGACTGCCTCAGCGGGTTTACAGTATCAACGAGTTTCCGCTCGTGATGCTGATGGCAATCTCAGAAAAACAGGAGCGGTATTTGATGATGATACTGGAAACCGCATCAGTGAGGAAATTCCACTGACCCTTTCTAGCAGCGGTCAAGACGATTTACTACTGTTGCAAGTGGGGGCACAGCGCGATCTCCGTAATAACCCCCTGCAACCCACTAGTGGTTCTTATCTCCGCTTTGGAGTCGATCAGTCAGTCCCTGTGGGACTAGGCAACATCTTCCTTACCAGATTCCGGGGTAGCTACAGCCAATATTTACCCATTAAGCTGATTAGCCTTAGCAAAGGGGCACAAACCTTAGCATTTAACCTGCAAGCAGGAACCATCGTCGGTGACTTGCCTCCCTACGAAGCTTTTACTCTTGGGGGTAGCAACTCCGTCCGGGGTTATGAAGAAGGAGCATTAGGTAGTGGACGCTCTTATGTGCAAGCATCAGTTGAGTATCGGTTTCCAGTTTTTTCAGTAGTTAGTGGCGCACTATTTTTTGATCTCGGCAGTGACCTGGGAACTAGTACTAGGGCTGCTGAAGTGTTGAACAAAAATGGCAGTGGCTATGGTTATGGCCTTGGCGTTCGCGTCCAGTCTCCACTGGGGCCAATTCGGATTGATTACGGTATCAACGATGATGGTGATAGCCGGATTAATTTCGGTATTGGCGAAAGATTTTAACCAGTTAAGAGTTATAAGTTAGAAGTTAGGAGTTATGAGTTTTAATTCCTCACTCCTCACTCTTAACTCATAACTTTTTTGGATTAGCTTGCTAATTTTTACATTTACCTCAATACTGTTCCGATAAAGGGATTAATGAGATTTTTCAGGGAATATCAGGGATTTTACCAAAACAGACGATGAACAATACTAAAGGAAATATATTGACTTTTCGGCTATGCGACAGCACACTCTAGCAGCCCAAATCACCCAAATGGGGGTGGGATTGCATAGCGGTGTGAATACCCAAGTGCGGATACTACCAGCTGAGGCGGGAAGTGGACGCTACTTTGTGCGGGTGGATTTACCGGATTTGCCGATAATTCCAGCCCAAGTTGCAGCAGTTAGTCACACTGTTCTCTCAACTCAGTTGGGTAAGGGTGAGGTGTATGTTCGCACGGTAGAGCATTTGTTGGCAGCACTTTCGAGTACGGGTGTGGATAATGCCCGGATTGAAATTAATGGTTTAGAAGTGCCACTTTTAGATGGTTCAGCAAGTATGTGGACAGCCAATATTGCCCAAGTTGGCTTAGTCTCACAACCCATTAACAACCAAGTTCCCTTAGCTATTACAGAACCAATATGGGTCTATCAAGGGGATGCCTTTGTATGTGCCCTCCCAGCACCAGAAACCCGCTTTAGTTACGGTATTGATTTTGACCTGCCTGCTATTGGCAATCAGTGGTATAGTTGGTCACTAAGTGATGAGATAGGAAAAGCTTCTGCTAGCTTTGCTACGGAAATTGCTCCTGCTCGTACTTTTGGGTTACTGCATCAAATTGAACACTTACAAAAAACAGGGTTAATTAAAGGTGGTAGTTTGGATAATGCACTCGTTTGTGGACCAGAAGGCTGGCTAAATCCACCATTGAGATTTGCAAATGAGCCAGTTCGTCATAAAATCTTGGATTTAGTAGGAGATTTGAGTTTACTAGGGACTTTTCCTCGTGCTCATTTTTTAGCGTATAAAGCCAGTCATAATTTACACATTCAACTGGCTCAGAGAATTTTAGATTTGGGATTTTAGATTGGAGTTAAAGTTTAAAATCCAGGATTATTAAGGCTTTGAATATACGCCTGCCTACCAACTTTTAGATAAAAAATCAACTACACGCCCAATGTCAATCCTTACTGAAGTGAATACCATCGATACGACTACACCTACATCTACCGAACCACAGGCTATAAATGAGATTACAATCAGTTCTGAGATTAAAACAAGTTTCACATCTGAAGAAATTCAGAAATTGCTACCCCACCGCTACCCATTTTTACTTGTAGACAAAATAATTGACTACGTTCCAGGTAAAAAAGCTATTGGGGTTAAAAATGTCACTATTAACGAACCCCATTTTCAAGGACATTTCCCTGAACGTCCACTGATGCCAGGGGTGCTAATTGTTGAAGCAATGGCACAAGTTGGAGGCATTGTCTTAACTCAAATGTCTTCGGTAGAAGGGGGACTCTTCGTGTTTGCTGGTATCGATAAAGTCCGCTTTCGTCGCCAGGTCGTGCCGGGGGATCAACTAGTCATGACAGTGGAACTGTTATGGGTAAAACAACGTCGTTTCGGTAAGATGCAAGGTCGTGCCGAAGTTGATGGTCAACTTGCTTGTGAAGGGGAATTAATGTTTTCTTTAGTTAGCTAAAAGTTTGCTTTCGTGGTATGGGTATAGCCGTGAAATGCCCCTACTGAATCCTGAACAGGATAACAGTTAAAAGAAATCCACAATAGCATCTGATAATTTCTTGATTTTCGCCGCCCTCTCTACGAGACGCACTCACAAACACATTTAACTTGCTTTGCCCGACACTTTCGTTCACTGAAATACTTTACGCTCAACAACGCCAGTCGCTGGGGCAGTAGTCTGTACAACTCTCTTAACCAGAGTAACGCGCTGCCTCAAAAACCCCGCCTGGCGCTTGATTATTAAGACAGTTCTGGAGATTCACCCTTGAAAACGCTAATTCATCCAACTGCTGTAATTCATCCGAAATCGGAACTCCACCATACAGTGCAAGTCGGTGCCTATGCTGTGATTGGAGCGCATGTCAAAGTGGGCCCTGAAACAATAATCGGCGCTCATGCAGTGCTAGAGGGTCCTTGTGAAATTGGGGCGCAAAATCAGATTTTTACAGGTGCAGCCATCGGCATGGAACCCCAGGATCTGAAGTTTGTAGGAGAACCAACCTGGGTCAAAATTGGTGATAACAACTTGATTCGTGAGTACGTTACCATTAACCGCGCTACCGGTGCTGGTGAAGCTACGGTAATTGGTGATGGCAACCTGCTGATGGCTTATGTCCATGTGGCTCATAACTGCGTGATTGAAGACCAAGTAGTGATTGCTAACTCTGTGGCGTTGGCTGGTCATGTCCATATAGAGTCACG
>CAXUOL010000212.1:0-1452 GCA_964252435.1 uncultured Nostoc sp. | reverse complement strand
AATTATCAAATGCGGATATTTATCAGCACTGGCGAAGTATCTGGCGATTTACAAGGGTCGCTACTAATTTCAGCGCTGAAGCGTCAAGCTGTGGCGATTGGGTTGGAATTAGAGATTGTGGCGTTGGGTGGCGAAAAAATGGTAGAGGCTGGGGCAATTCTGTTGGGAAATACTAGTGGTATTGGCTCAATGGGTATTCAGGAAGGTCTGCCTTATGTTTTACCAACTCTCCAGGTGCAACGTCAGGCGATCGCTTTTTTAAAACAAAATCCACCTGACTTAGTGGTGCTAATCGATTATATGACTCCCAATCTGGAAATTGGGACTTATATGAAACAGCAATTACCAGATGTGCCTGTGGTGTATTACATCGCTCCCCAAGAGTGGGCTTGGTCAATAAGTTTGCGTAGAACTAAGCGGATTGTTGGTTTTACAGATAAGCTGTTGGCAATCTTCCCACAAGAAGCCCGTTACTTTCGCGAAAAAGGCGCAAAAGTTATTTGGGTAGGACATCCTTTGGTTGACCGAATGCAAGATGCTCCTACTAGGGAAGCAGCTCGTGCAAAATTAGGGATTCTACCAGAAGAAATTGCGATCGCACTCCTTCCCGCCTCTCGCCGCCAAGAACTAAAATATCTTTTACCAGTAATTTTTCAAGCTGCCCAAACTATTCAAGCTAAATTACCTGAAGTTCGTTTCTGGATTCCCCTATCGCTGGAAGTCTATAGACAGCCAATTGAAAAGGCTATTGAGCGTTACGGTTTGCGGGCGACAGTTATATCAGGTCAACAAATGGAAGTTTTTGCCGCAGCTGATTTAGCTATTAGCAAATCTGGTACTGTCAACCTAGAACTTGCTCTGTTAAATGTGCCGCAAGTTGTAATTTACCGCCTCAGTCGTCTGACTGCTTGGATAGCTCGGAAAATCCTCAAAGGTTCAATAACCTTCGCATCGCCACCCAATTTAGTAGTGATGAAGGCGATTGTGCCAGAATTTTTACAAGAGCAAGCCACACCAGAGAATATTATCCAAGCAGCAATGGAACTGCTACTCAATCCCAGTCGCAGAGAGCAAACTTTGCTAGATTATGAAGAAATGCGGCAAAGTTTAGGAGAAGTTGGAGTTTGCGATCGCGCTGCTCAAGAAATTTTGCAAATGCGACCAAATATATTGAGGTGTCATGGCTTATGAGATGAAAAAACAAAGAGCGATCGCAGTTGACTTATTCGCTGGTGCGGGCGGTATGACTCTTGGCTTTGAGCAAGCTGGTTTTGATGTGCTGGCGTCTGTGGAAATCGACCCGATCCACTGTGCAACACATGAGTTTAACTTCCCTTATTGCTCAGTGTTATGTAAAAGTGTTGTGGATACAACCGGAGAAGAAATTAGGAATCGGTCTGAGATTGGCGATCGCGAAATTGATGTGGTAATTTGTGGCTCACCATGTCAAGG
>CAXUOL010000211.1:4811-9471 GCA_964252435.1 uncultured Nostoc sp. | reverse complement strand
ACAGATAAACACTACATTGTCAAGCCAAACAATACTCAAACATTACAGGCAATATCTCGGTTGAAAGTCGGAGAAATCTTGCTAACTCGCATTTCTCCCGTTACCGAAAGCTACTGGATGTTTTCTGGCCCCTACACAATAATGGGTAAATTAGGTAAACCAAAACTTGCTGTAGCAATTGGTAATTTCAAAGAAAACTATAAAAGTAATCTTTACAGCGATGCTCCAGACTTGCTAGAGGAAGCTTGGCAGTCAGTAGAAAAATATCATCAGCAGTTTGTGGATTTTTTTGGCACTGATGAAATCACACTACCTGGATACCAGCTTAATAAAAAAATAGCGGAATTTCAAGAAGTAGTTACTGAAAAAACCTTTGCAGCCGCAGGAATTGATACTTCTAAATCTCTTGCTGAAGTGGCAGAAGCAGCTGGCATTGGTGACGAGGAAATAAAAGCAGCCGCACAAGAATTTGGTGCAGATTCCAACGTAGTCTCTGAGATGTTTAACAGCAAAAGCAGCAAGAGCAAAATGGTTATGCCAAAGGTTGATTTGCCTGCTGAACTCAAGAAAGCAGAACAGGTAACGGCTCTCTCTCATCCTCGTGGGGGACAAATGTTTTTACCAACATATAGTAAGGTACAAGCAATCTTATCGGCAGAGGATTGGCAAAGTGTTCAAGGGGCGGAAAAACTAGTTCGCTACTACTTGGAAGATAAAAGTATTAATGCTTTTATTTGGCATCGATTAGCGCAACAGTATCCAACTCAATTAGAAAATGTGTTGCAAACATTTTTACAACGTCCAGAGTTTAGGCTTGAAAGTGACTTGGATGCACTTTTGCAAGAAGAATTCCACAAACCTATTGAGCCGGAGTTGCCAGACATTGCCAGTGTACCCATACATTTACATAACTTATTTCAAGAAGCTTTAGGAGAAGTGAACAAATCTAAGCCCAAGGGTAAGGGGCAACAAAAACCAGCAAAGGGTTTTCAACGAGGTTAACAAATATATCCAACACTTTACCTTACTCACTTAAGGTTGTACAATTATTTTTCTTAAAGTCCTTTGTAGGAGTGTATAGCTAGCTGTACGCTCCCATGATGTATTGCCTAAAACCAGTATCAAAAACGAGATCGAGGCTGGCTAGTTATATTTAAAGATCGCTAGATAACAGGTGAACAATCTCATCTACAATTTCTTCTGGACTCTCAAGTTTGACTAGAAATCGATTAAAACCAGCATCTAAAGCTTTATGGCTTGAGACTTCTCGTGTATAAGAAGTGATAGCGATCGCAGGCAACTCTCTTATAGATGGACAAGAATGCACTCGAATTTGCTCAATTAACCAATTTCCATCATGATCGGGCAACTTCACATTGCACACTAAAATATCCGGATGAAGCGATTCTACCGAAGCAAGCGCTGCTTCTGCATCGGTTAAAGCCATTACCTCTGCACCTGCTGCTTCCAAAATGAAGGTGAGTAAATCTGCAATATCTGGCTCATCTTCTACCAGTAAGATAGTGGTTCCAATCAGGTGCTGGAGCGAATTTAACTCAGTTTCTTGATTGATTTTTTGATCTGTTGCCATGCCGTCCTTTTATTGCCTGCTATAGTCTGCTATTTCTATTGCAACGCATGGAGCGGAATAAGTATTCATCCTAAATACACAAACTTGAGGTGAAAAGCCTTATCAATATGAAGAAATTAATTCACCGATCAATATTGACCGCCCTGTTAGGTAAGCGATGGCCTTAACCAACTCATCTATGTCCACAGGCTTTAATAACCATTGGTCAAACCTTGCTTGCGACTTTGGAAATCGAGCTTCTAACTCTCTAAGTCCCGTGACTGCAATAACGGGAGTGGATTTGTCGAGCCTATCTTCGATCTGCCTGATCTGACGTAGCAGCGAATAACCATCTTCATCAGGCATGGCAATGTCACTAAGTACTAAATCTGGGTGAAGTTCGACAAATGCTGCTAAGGCTTGATCTACCGTGAAAGTTGAATGAACTTCAATCCCATACAACTCAAGCAAACAAGTCATCCAGGCACAGGAATCGAGGTCATCATCGACCACTAGTACTCGCAATCCGTCCAGCGCAGAAGTGTTGGGAATGGGCATACCAGGAGCCTAACTCTAAGTGAATGTCACAGTATCTAATGAGAATTTAAGAATTAGTGCATTTTTCATAAAAAAATAAGATTTCTATAATTTTACTTAACATTGTGCAACGCAATTCTCAGAATTTAGCGGCTCGAACAAACGGCGTAGGAATCCAGAAAAACATCCGATATGGTTCTATAAGCAAAGTGCTGTTTTCCTTAATAGTGTAAGTCTAGGGGTTTGCAATCGTAATCATAAATATTTAGCTGACCCTGCATTTAATGACAAAAAACTTAAAATAAATTTTATATCTTTAAATTTATTAATATGTTCTCTAATATTTTTAGGTTTTGGCGATAACGTTTTTATCAAAACAGAATTCAGGAGTCAGTCGTCAGAATAAAGCCATAAACATTGTAAGCCGTTGCCCTAACTGGGTGTTTGATAACAGGTGTGTCTTTAAGCCGCGCCAAGTTGGTAAACAGTAGAACTTTGTGAATGATTTGACTAATACTTTTTAGTAATAGGTAATTGGAGAAAAGCTATTACCCATTACCCATGACTCCTTACCGAGGTTCAGCTTGAGTTGAGACTGTTAATACTTGCGGTGGTGTAGCATCCGGGGGATAAAGAAAGTCTACTTCTACTAAAGAGCGATCGCCTGGTTTCATCTTTAATAAAACTAACGCCTCCCCTGGTTGACCTCTCTTTTGCACTAAATGCACAAACTGAGTTTGTGGCTGATTTTGGTCATTTTTGTAACGTACCCGCACTGTCCCTCGGAAGAATACTTGAGGATCTGGTGTACTTAGAAAGCGTAACCCTGGTTTGACTAACCGATCTTCTTTGAGTGGTGTTTGTATCGATACACTAACAGTTTGAGGACTTTGAGTATTGTTGTATAGCGGCAACTTGAGATTATATTGAATTCCATAGTTGCCATGAGCGCGATATGCGGTGTCAGGATAGCGCACCAGCATAGGCGCACTTTGAATTTGACCAGTTCCTAATGTACCGCCATGCAGGGTATCTAGAGCGTAGGAAAACACTTGACCAGGCTGGGGAATAGTTAGATACCTAGCTTTAGGATTATCTACTAATAAGGCTCTCCATCGTGAACCACTAACCACTCCGGCAACTCGCCCATAAATTCTTGGCTTGCCATTTTCTTCTAAGGGAGTGGGAGTTTTATCTCGTGGCCCAGCCAAATCACCATTATCTAGTAAATTCTGCCACTCTTCTAAGGTAGGCGATCGCTGACTGCCATCAGGATTCTCCCGTGCAAACATCGCTAGGCTAGCTGCATAGACAGTGCCATCACTTTGCAGTCGGATGAATGTAGACCTACCATTCAGGGGTGGTGTCAATCCCTGCACAGGAATTGGTAAATTGAGTAACATCCGACTTTGCTTTGGTGGAATCTCAATTTGGGCAGGAAAAATCTCTTGTCGTACTCCTCGAAGCACATCAGACATAACGCGATCGCCAGGACCTGCAAAAATTTTACCTAAAAGATTTTGGCTAAAAGATGGTAACTGAATAAATGGTGCATCCGGTTGACTCAAATAACTCGCCGCCTGCCAAATATTTACCTTAACTATTTCCGAACTAGGGTTATGCAAAATTATCCCTAAATAGAGCGATGTCTCCGACGGGCTACGCCTACGCAAATTCTCTGGTGGTTCAGCTTTCGCAACGTGATGAGCAAAAATATCAAATCGTCCCCGAAAAGGAAAATTCAGATGCGCTGTTGGCACTTTTTTCCCATCTGGTGGAAAGGTGGAAAGTAAAATCCCTTCTTTCAAAACCAATTCTGGACTATTGCTATTAAAGGTTGGCACTGTATCCAACTTACCTGGTAAAGGACGCACTTCTTGAGGTTGGACGACTTCTTCAGGTGGTAGCGTGGCAGGAGTTGATTGGGCAATTGGGAAAATCAGTAACAATGGCAACATATACTTAGATATTTCTTTCACCATACAGACATTAACAACTTGATGAAAGTGCCAGTTTGTTAATAATTAATACGAAATCGGCAATAATCCCCATCAAATTTTCTTGATTGAGAACCGGAACATGGACAAAAATACAACGTGCTGTGAGTTTATTTTGGCTTAAGTAGTCCAACACTGAATAGTAAAGACCTTCTCTTCGAGACGCTACGCGAACACAGACAAATTTTCCACAGTCGTGGCTAATCTGAATTTTTGCTGCTCCCACCATTAATTTTTCTAAATCAACTTCTGTCTGTAAAATACTTTCTCCACACCTAGCACCTGCTTCCACACTTAATTGTGTACGGCTTGCAGCCACGCCACAACAGATGATGTAATCAGGTTGGATTGCCTTGATTTTTTCCATTACCTGAGTACTAGCAAGTTGCACATCTACGGGTAACTGGCGTAAAAAAGTTAAGTCATCTGGTATCAACTCAAGTTTGCTCACTTCAAGTAATAAATCATCAGAAGAATTTGACTGTTGATCTTTTAGCCAAGTGTCAAAAGAAGTTAATAGAATTCTTTTCTTCATAACAAATATTATTTAGAATAG